>JBGTLQ010000121.1:0-23162 GCA_041744075.1 Terrimicrobiaceae bacterium | reverse complement strand
CAATTTGCAGCTCTTCGGCAATTTCGCGGCGGACGGCATTGTGATAGGTGTCGGCATCGACGCTGGAGTCTCCCACATCGGTGTCATTCACATGGCCGCCAATTCCGATGGAGCCTTTGGCCACCAAGCGTTTTTCGCCGGATGATCCTCCCCGGACATAATGCAAAAGTTTTCCGTCATGCACAAAAACCGCGTAGGGTATCAGCTGTTTGAAGGAGGGGTCATCCTCCGCTTTCGAGCGAGCTAGAAACAGGTTCTGCTCCCGATCCAAAAATTTATCGAGGTAGGGCTGTGGGTCTTTTTTTAATCCTTGGAATGACCCCAATTGGTCAAAAAGAGCCCGCGGGACAACCAACACATTTTCGTCATTTTTAGCCATGGGGGCCGATCATGCCGTCCCTGCTGACCTCCGCCAAGAAGGAACCCAGCAAATAAACTGGTTTTTTTTGCAATTTGGTATATGAGGACAGATAACCAATCACGATTTTTTCCCGTATGCCTGCTGAACCCACCCAAGTCCCGGACCCTTATCTTGAACTTGATGAATCTTCCCCTGAGGATCTAGGGGAAGAAGTTCAGAAAGCCAATACCGAGCTTGAGAAGCTGAAGCGTCAGTTGGAAGACATCGAGAAGCAGAAAGTGCGGCTCGAGGAACTCAAGCGGCGGCAGGAAGAATTGGAAAATGGGAGAGCCGAGATGCTCGACAAATTGACCCGATCTCTCGGAACGGTACAACGGGAATCGGAGGAAGCGCAAAAACGCATCGAGCAACTCCATGCGATCCACAATTCGTTCACCCAACATCTGCGCTACATCGATTCCATCAATCCCAAGCTATGGGGTGCCAATGAACTGCCTAAGGAACTGAGCAAGGCCATTAGCGCCGTGGAAGACGCGCGAGCCGACTATTCCAAGGCTCAAGCAAAAATCGCTGTGGATGCCCCGGAAGAAGCCACCCCAGCAAGCAGCTACGAGGCCGAGTATGGGCCCGTTGAAGAACGGGACTTTGGTTACTGGCTGAAGAGCGGTTTTGCCTTCACCCTTCCTTTGCAGGCAATCGCCTTGGTTGCGCTCTTGGTCTGGTTGTGGACAGTCCTTTCGGCGGCCCCACAACCCTGACCCCAATGGCTCGAGAACCCCGCAAATCCTCCCGCCTCGCGGCTGAGGAAAAGCTCATCGAAAAGCAGCGAGAAGACTTGCTCCGCAAACAAAAAGAGTTGGAGGCGAGGCTGATCAAGCTGCCGGCTGTCATTGAAAAGCAGAAGGAGCTGATCGAGGAACAGGCGCGTCAGCGCGCAAAAAAAGCGGCTCCTCCCATTTCGCCCGGGCGTTCACGAGCGCGCAAAACGGCCAAACGCACGCGTGGCACCCCGGGGCGTCAGGCCCAGACCGCCCGCATAAAAACCATTGTCCTGCTCGCGATTTTTGCCATCATCGTTTTCCTGCTTCTGCGCGCGATTCCTGCATCGTGAATTCGTGAGTTTTCGGCCAACCTCGGTTGGACATTTCCCGCATCTCCTCTCATGGTGGGGTCATGAAAAACATTGTTGTTCTTGATGGTTACACACTGACCCCCCTGCCTCTTGGAGAATTCTCCGAATTCCACCCTTCTTGGCAGCCGCTGGGTGATCTTGGAGATCTTCAGGTGTTTGAGAGAACGGCGGCTTCGGCGGTGGCCGAAGTGGCCAAGGATGCGCAAATTCTTCTGACGAACAAGACACCCGTCACAGAAGACACCATCGCGGCCTTGCCGAATTTGGAATACATCGGTGTGATCGCGACAGGAACCAATGTGGTTGATCTCGATGCTGCAAAAAAACGAGGGATCCCTGTCACGAATGTGCCAGGATATGCGGCCACGTCTGCTGTGCAGATGGTGTTCAGCCTGCTCTTTGAGCTGACCGGGAAAATCGGTGACACGGCCAAAGCGGTGCAAAGTGGAAAGTGGTCCGATTGCCCTGATTTTTCCTTCACGATTGCACCGTTTTTTGAGATGTCGGGAAAGACCCTGGGCATTGTGGGGTTCGGAGCCATTGGCGAGGCCGTGGCAGCGGTGGGTTCCGCGTTGGGCATGAATGTGATAGTGTTTTCCCGAACACAAAAAGCATCCAACGTCCCTATTCGTTGGGTGAGCTTGGAGGAATTACTGGAAACGGCCGATGTTATTTCTTTGCACTGTCCGCTCACGCCAGAGACCGACAAACTTATTAATGCCAGCTCCATCAGCAAACTCAAACGCGGGGCCTGGTTAATCAACACGGGGCGCGGAGGGTTGATCGATGAGGATGCGTTGGCTCATGGTTTGGAGCAAGGCAAACTCGCGGGGTATGGGGCCGATGTGTTGTCATCCGAACCGCCTGCTCCTGATAACCCTCTGATTTTAGCACCGAATACGGTGATCACTCCTCACATCGCCTGGGCCAGTGTTGAGGCCCGTCAACGCCTCATGGATGGCGTTGTGGCAAATGTTCAAGCCTTTCTAGCAGGAGCACCTCAGAACGTGGTGAATCCCTAGTGCGAATCCAAGCGGACGTGAGCCGGAGCTTCTTCCGTTTGGGGCAAGTAGTCTTTATCCATTCCTGGGACGCTGTATTCGTAAGCGCCATGGAACACCCGGGGTGTTGTCGGGAAGTTGCCGTGTCCGGGAGGTGATGGAACGGTCCATTCCAAGGTGTTGGAATGCCAGGGGTTGGCGGGGGCATCCGGGGCTTTGGCGAGGGATTTCACCATGTTCCAAACGAAAATGAAGGTGGCAAATCCGAGGCCGATGGCACCAATGGTTGAGAGTTGGTTCAGGGGTTGAAGTTGCCTGAGGTGCTCGTAAATCGGAGGATCGGAGATCCGGCGCATCATTCCTCCAAGCCCGAGGTTGTGCATGGGGAAAAAGGCGAGGTTGAAGAACACGAATGTGACGAAGAAGTGAACCTTGCCGAGGGTTTCATCGAGCATGCGCCCAAACATTTTGGGGAACCAAAAGTAAATGCCACCGAAGACCGCGAAGAGGCTTCCGCCGAACAGGACGTAATGGATGTGGGCAACGATAAAGTAGGTGTGGTGAACAAAGAGATCCACGGGGGTGGAGGCCATGAAAATTCCGCTGAGCCCGCCGATCACAAACATCGAAACAAAGGCGAGAGCAAAACACATGGCTGTTGTGAACTCGATGGAGCCGCGCCAGACCGTTCCCATCCAGTTAAAGGTTTTGATGGCGGAAGGCACGGCGATAAACATCGTGGAGATCGAGAAGGCGGCGCTGAGGGTAAGGTTCATTCCACTCACAAACATGTGATGGCCCCAAACCACAAACCCGAGGAACCCAATGGCGATCATCGCCCAAACCATAGCTTTGTAACCGAAGATGGGTTTGCGCGAGAAAGTGCTGATAATTTCTGAAGCAAGCCCCATTGCAGGCAGGATCATGATATACACCTCCGGGTGGCCGAAGAACCAGAAAAGGTGCTGCCAGAGCAGGGGTTGGCCACCTCCCGCAGGCTTGAAGAAGCTTGTGCCAAGATTCAGATCAGCGAAAAGCATGGCGGCCGCTGCGGACAATACGGGCACCGCGAGCACCAGGAGAATGGCGGTGATAAAGAGCGACCACACGGTGAGCGGCATCCGAAACATCGACATGCCAGGGCAACGCATATTCACGATGGTGGTGATGTAGTTGGTGGCACCCGCAATCGATGACAAACCATTAATAAAAATCGCAATGCCCCATAGACTCTGACCTATTCGGGTTCCATTGTAGGCCGCCTCCGCACTTAGTGGCGCATAGGCCGTCCATCCGGTTCCCGGTGCTCCGCCCGGCACAACAAAGGCTGCCAGGAGGACAAAACCTGAAACCACATAGAGCCAATAGCTCAGCTCATTAAGCAAGGGAAAGGCCATATCCCCGGCCCCGATTTGAAGAGGGATCAGGTAGTTGCCAAAAGCTCCAATCAGAAGGGGCATCACCACAAAAAAGACCATGACCGTGGCGTGCATGGTGACCAACATGTTGTAACCACCGGGAATGATTGCCCCATCGGCTGCGACCGTCGCCGGAAGCATCCATCCAATAAGAGGAACAGGCGTATTCGGCCAAGCCAGTTGATACCTCACCAGCAGCGCCAACCCACCACCAAGGAACAAAAAGAACAGGGCCGTCCACAAATATTGCAGGCCAATCATTTTGTGGTCGTAGGTCCACAAATATTTGCGAATGAAGCCCTCTTTGGGATGATCGTGGGAAGGATCGTGAGGGATGACTTCAGTGGTGGTTGCACTCATGGGATCAATAACTCAAGGGTTGGCTTGGGATTCCGGGCTGCTCGGCGCTTCTGCCAGAACGGCTACGGTAGGTGTTACGCCTGGAGGGCCGGCTTTGGCTTCAAGTGCTGCTTGAGATTTTTCCGCATACCATTTGTCGAATTCTTCCGGTGGCAGCACACGAATCGGGGCTTTCATGTTGTAGTGACCAACCCCACACAGTTGACTGCACGCCAATTCAAAATTTCCAGGGCGAATGACCTCAAACCAGACCCAGGTGATTGTTCTCCCTGGCACGGCATCTTGGTAGAGTCGGAATTGTGGGACGTAGAAAGAATGGATCACGTCCCGTGCATTCAGGTAAATATGAACCGGGCGGTTTGCAGGAATCACGAGTTCCATGGCTGTGAAATCGTCAGCGGCGGCCTCATCGGCCTTGTCGAGCCCAAACTTGTTCTCGAGGCTGATTTGATCCACATCGATACGGCCCAGCTGACCGTCCGCACCGGCGTATCGCATATCCCAGCCATATTGGTAGCTGGAGATGTTCACCTTGAGGGCATCAACGGGTGGGTCTGAGTGAATATCAAACCAGACCCGATTGCTCACGATGGCCAAGACCAGGAAAATGACAGTTGGAATCGATGTCCAAATGATTTCCAGAAAATTGTTGCCGTGGCTGTAGTGGGCTTTGACGCCGGGGCGGCGGCGGTACTTGATAAGATAATAGATGTAAACCACTTGGGTGGCCACAAAGACGGCGAAGGTGAGCCAGAAAATGACATTTAGGAGCACGTCAATTTGTCTTCCTCCCACGGTCACGTTTTCAGGAGCCCAGTAGAGGTTCGGAACGGCATCCTGCGCAAACGAGGTCGTCAGAGCAAACGGAAGCATCACCACGCTGAGAGCGCAGAAAAGGATTTTGGAAAATGTGGAAGTTCCTTTCATGGGTCGATCAGGCTCCGGTGGCCGCTGGCGGTGGGGGTGTCGCGGCAGGGTCTGCTGCGGAGGGTTCTTCGGCAGCGGGCGGAGCCGACGAATCAATCAGCGTGCGTGGCACAGCTTGCAACTCTTTTTGTGTCCATGCTTCTTTTCGATCTGCGGTCTGTTCGCGCACGGAGGCCACAAATTCGGCCGTGATCGGTGGTGCGGCATTGCCCCATTCGTTGCGGATGTAGGTCAGCACAGAAGCAATCTGTTCATCTTTGAGCACGCCTCCCCATGGGGCCATGGCATTATTGTAGGGGGCACCCTTGACGCTGATGGGTCCCTGCAATCCATGAAGAACAACTTTAGCCAAGTGATTGTCGCCATGCCAGTCTTGGGAGAGGACCCACTCGCTGTCAACGAGGGGGGGAAATTGGCCGGCGACACCAAGTCCGGTGGTTTGGTGACACACAACACAGTATTGAGTGTAAACCCTTTTTCCAACGACCATGGGGTCAGGAGGGCCTTTGTCCACGGCCGCACCGGAACCATCCCACGCGACAAGGTTCGTATTAAAAACCTCTGAGCTGAAGCCGCCGCTGTTGCTAACGAGATACATGCCGGCCCAAAACACAAGAGCGAACGAGAACGTAATCAGCCAGAGAGAAATGGGTTCGTAACCATCTCGGGGGTCAGCCCGTTCGCGCATGATCGAGCCATGCACTTTGGCAACGTTCATTTCGCTGGAGAGCTCGGTCTCGCGAAATTCTTCGGACTCTGGAATGTTGGGATCCTGGGACATCAGTTCAAAAAGGCGGCTGGTTATTCAAGCGATTCCTCGGGAGCCTCCGGGAGAGGGTAATCGCGTTTCAAAGACAGAAGATAGGCCACGAGGGCTTTGGCGTCTTCGGTTGGCACAACTTCATACCCGAGCTTGGGAGCATGGGGCCCCGTCAGATCCTTAAGAGCATCAGCGCTGGGTGCTCCTTCGATTTTCTGCAGGCGGTAAAGGTAGCGGAAAGCTGGCATGATCGAGCCTTTGGAGACCTCGGTGGGTTCGTAGAGGTGACGGTGTTGCCATTCGGCGCTGTAGCGCAGACCGACATTGGTCAAATCAGGTCCGGTGCGCATCGTTCCTAAAAACGCGGGCCTTGACCGAATGTAGTCTCTGGCCACTGTCCGACGAGGCCCGAGGCCTTTGGCAATGTCTGTGGAGAGGTAGGCCGGACGAACCTGTTGGCTGTGACAATACAGGCAGCCATTGGATGCGTAAACGTCCTGTCCTGCGTCTGCCAGTCCTGAAAGCGCGGGCGGTGCCAACTCGCCGGTTTCTTCGCTGGTGATAGGCAGCAGGTTTCCCAACTTGAGGTAAGGATAGGCAACCAACCCAGCCCAAGCGCTCGCGAAGGTCAGGAAGATTCCTAGAAAAAGTAGGGGCATCCGGTTCATGCGGTGATCGTTTCCTCCTCAGGGATTGGACGGGCAAAAAGTGTGGGTTCTGCACGTTTGTCACCCAAATGCAGAAGCATCATGACAAAATGGACCGCAAAAATCACATGGGCTGCCGTGAGAAGGAGACCGGAAAAACTTCGTACCCAGAGCCAAGGCGAGGCAAAGAATAAGGAGTTCATAAAATTCACAGCCGGGTCATAAAGTGCAAGCCCTTGGATGATGCCGCCAAAAGTCAGGGCTCCAACCATGATGAGTATTCCAATGGCAGCCAACCAGAAGTGCCAACGGATCAGATTGGCGGAAGGCCATTCCCAACCCACGAGGCGAGGAATAATATAGTACATCGCACCAAACATCATCATAGTAAAAAACGCATACAGTCCGAGGTGGGAATGACCAATAGTGTAATGCGTGAAGTGGGTTATCTGGTTCAGCGTGGGGATCGCCATCAAGCTGCCTTGAAAGCTCACGATCGTGTAGCTCATGGCACCAAAAACTGTGAAGCGAAGGGTTGGGCTCCATTGGAGAGCACCGAAGTGACCTTGCATGGTCATGTGGTGATTGATGGCCACGGTGATAACGGGCACAAACATCATGACGCTGGCGACCACGCTGGCGCTGATCATCCAAGCGGGGAAGGGACCACCGATAAGATGGTGCATGCCATTCCAGCTGTAGAAAAGGGCCAACGACCAAAATCCGAGAATGCTGAGGTAATAGGAGTGAATCGGGCGCCCGATGACCTTGGGGATCATGTAGTAGGCGCTTGCCAAGCCAATCGGGGTGAACCACAGACCAAGGACATTGTGAGCGAACCACCAGTTCACAGCTCCTTGGGCTGAGCCGAGAATGGGCTGCCAGATCAGAAGAATATTTACGGTGGCGTAGAGCCATGGGAACCAGAGGAAGGCTGCCAGCAAATACCACTGAGAGACGTAAACATGGCCGGGTTTGCGGAAGCGGAACATGATTATTCCCCAGATGCCAATGAAAGCGTAGGCAATAAAAAGGATTGGAGTTGCGTAACCAGGAAATTCCAACCACTCGATCGAGCGACTATCACCAGCCAGAATCCCAAGAGTTCCTACCAACACCCCGAGATTCCAAAAGATTGCGGCCACGATGAGAAGGCTTGTGTGCATCATTGCCACCCGGCAGAGACGGGCCATGAGCCAGAGACCAACACCAATGCCAGCCGCTGATGCCCATCCAAACACCACCGTGTTTAAGTGAGCGGGGCGAACCCGGCCAAACGTGAGCCAAGCCTCGTTGTCCATGAGGCCGGGAATATTCATTTTGAAGGCAGCCACGAGAGCCAGCAGGGAACCGATCAACAACCAGAAAATGGCCGTGCCAAAAAACAGGAGCACCGGAAGCCGGGCCGACGCATCGATGGCGGAACGCTCGATTCTTTCGAGTGTTGCGTCATTCGGGCTGGGATTCAGGGATGCTGCGAGAGTCGTCATGTGGTGTGTTTCACAGGAAAGCGGTCCGTGGGTTGGCCAATCGGTTCATCCTCATCAAAGATGACCTCGGATCCTTTTTTCAGATCGCGGAACTGGCCGTCACGTGCCGCCCAATAAAACGCGATGAGTGCGGTTCCGCTCAAGAAGATTAGTCCGCCAAGAATCAGAAAAGCTGCAACCATCATGGCGTGACAGAATCTCCAGTTGGGGTGAGCTCGGCTGCGGCAGGTTCTTCGGAGGCGGGCTCTGTGGAAGCGGGCGCAGGTGCAGCAGGTTCCGTGATTGGTGTTACGCCAGTCTCCGGACCCACGGGTGCGGCCTCAGGCGCAGGCGCAGGGGGTGGAGCGGGAACGGTGATCGGCCCGGCCACGCTTGGCTGCTGGTTTTGAAGACGGGGAATCGTCAGCTGAACGGCCAAATCGATAGGAATCTGAACGGTGCCTTTTTCTTTGTCTGTCCATGCGAAGGACTCCAGCTGCTTCTTATTTTCTGTCTGCAGTTCCTCATACGCCTTGGTGCGTTCCTCGGAGCGGGCAGCTCCCTCGTCAACGTCAGGACCCGAAAAGGACAAAAGCACCAAGGCTCCAATCAGGAACAGGGCCAGCGCAACGAAGCCAAAAACATAGCTTGGCCAGACGCGTTTTGGAGTGTTTTGGATTTCGGACATCAATTTTTCAGGGCGATGGACTGAGGAAGGCGGGGATCTTTCGATGGAAAGAGCGAAGATTCCCCCAGTCTTTTAAGGAATACGGCGGCAAGCGTGCATCCGATGGCAAGAAGTGCAAAAAGGTCCAAGTAGCTGGGCTGCATGCCATTTTTGTGAAGCGCAGGAAGGACAACTTGATAGAGATCAATTGCATGCATGAACAAGATCCAGAGGGCCATTCCACAGAGGAAAGCCGGGCTTTTTTTGCCGGCATTGGGCAGAAGCAGAAGGAAGGGCAGGACAAAATGACCAACCACCAACAAAATTTGCAGATACCACCATGACCCCGTGTTACGGCGGAGGAAGTAGATGGTTTCTTCGGGAATGTTCGAATACCAGATCAGCATGTATTGACTGAACGAGATGTAGGCCCAGAAAATCGTGAAGGCCAACATGAGCTTACCCATGATGTGGTAATGCTCCATGGAAATGACCCCTTGGAAATACCCGGCTCCGCGAAGGGCGGTGATAATCAATACCAACACGCACATGGAACTAAGGGCCGTTCCAGAGAAAATGTAAACGCCCCACATCGTTGAGAACCAGTGGTAATCGAGTGCCATGAGCCAATCGATGCCGGCAAAGGTGAGACACACGGCAAAAAGCAAACCGCTGGAGAAGGTCACCCGGCGGTTAAAAATCGTGTAGCGGGCGGCACCGTTTTTGTCCTGAGCAATCGAGAAGGTTCGCAAAAGGGTTGCGCAGACCACGAAGAAAATAAAATAGAAGCCAGCGCGAGCCCAGAAGAAGCCTTTCGTGAGATAAGGCCACTTTTCATCGAGGAGAAAATCGTCGCCAGGCGACTTTTTCATCCAATACCAGAGGTCCGGGGCGATAAAAATGAACGGAATAAATAGGACCGCCATCACAAGAAGAAGGCTGGCAATATTTTCTAGCTGACGTCGCACGACAACGCTCCATTCCGCATCGACGGCATGATGCACAAGCACCCAAAACAGGCCGCCCATACAAATGGTGAAAAAGAAGAAATAACCAAACAGATACGAAAACGCGAACTGCTTGGGTTCGAGGACGGCACCGACGCCAAGCACGATGAAGGAAATCACAGCGAAAGCTATCAAACCGAGGAAGCGACCTCCCACATGTTTGTAATCGAAGAATTCGGGTTTTACCTCTTCAGGCGGGTGCTCGCTCATGGTGTGGCCTCCAGTTTTGCCCGTTCGGCGGGCGGAACATCGGAAATGGTGGCACCGCCTTGGGAAAGTTGAAGGGCGCGGAGGTAAGCGATAATGGCCCAGCGGTCGCTCACAGGTATTTTGTCTCCGTAGCCAAGCATCGTGTTTCTGCCGTTTGTGATGGTGTTAAAAATTTCCCCATCTGACATCACGCGGATACGTTCCTGATGGAGGCTGACCACGGTCGCCAGGCCAAATTTGTAAGCCATGCCATTTCCGGCTCCGGTGTCACCATGACACACAGAGCAAAAGATCTGGTATCGTTCATGACCACGGGCAATGAGGCCTTCATCCACGGGGATTGGCATGCCGGTGCCCCAATTCTCGCCCATGGTCCCGGTTTGGGCGTAATCCGGGAATCCGCCAAAGTTGATCTTTTCGTAAGGGCTGTCTGACTCACCGGTGGACCCATCCACTGGCTTGTGCTGCGGGCTGGCATAACCAAGAGGCACCGTGCCTTGAACGGGTTTGCGAGCACCCACGCCATCCGCAAAGAATGAAAACGGATCTTGTGCTTTGACCTTCGGTTGGCGGTCCATGTCCGGGAAAATCTCGATGGGTGGCTGACTGAATTTCTGGCCACGGAAGCCAGCCCATGAGACGACAAGGATGACCAAAAAAGCCATTATGAGGAAAAAGTAGCGTAACATGGCTTATTCTCCGTGGACCTTGGTGATTTTGGTGCCTCCCAGCGAGGCCAGGAATTGGGCGGAGCCTTCATCCGAATATTTGGGATCCGTGGATTCAATCACGGCATAAAATTTGTCCTCGGTCACTTTCTTGAAGCGATCCCAGTTGAACAGCGGGTGGTTAAAGCGGGGAAGCCCGTTGAGGACCAACATCCCCAGCAGTGCGGAAAATGCGGAAAAGAGCACGGTCAACTCGAACATGATGGGAAAAAATGCGGGGACGGTCATCAGGTCCGTCGGCTTGCCGGCCACGATCAGAGGATAAAGAAACGTGCTTGGAATAAAGGTGAGCCCGGTCGCGGTGAGAAACCCGGTCAACCCGCCACAAAAAACCACAACACCCAGAATGGATCGTTTCATGCCCATGGCCTCATCCATGCCGTGAATGGGAAACGGAGAAAGGACATCAAATTTTTTGTAACCCGCATCCCGCAAGCTTTCGGCCGCGTGGTACAGCTCGGAGGCCGAATTGAATTCTGCCACGACGCCATAAACGGGTTGTTCAATGTTTCCAGCGGTATCCATGTCAGTGTTTCCCTCCATGATGAGGGTCCGCTTCAGGCAGGACCGCTTTGACTTCGAACATACAAATCATCGGCAGGAATCGGATGAAGAGCAGGAACAATGTCCCGAAAAGGCCGAAGGTTCCAACAAAGGTGAGAATGTCCACGATGGTGGGATGGAACATGCCCCAAGCGGAGGGCATAAAATCCCGGGAGAGCGTTGTCGCGATGATAACAAAGCGTTCATACCACATTCCGGCATTCGGGAATTGGACGATGATCCAGACCCAGAGGAGGTGGGTGCGGCAGGCTTTGAACCAGAAAAGTTGAGGGGCAATGACGTTGCAAAACATCATCAGCCAATACGCCCACCAATACGGGCCAAAGGCGCGATACCAGAAGGCCGCACGCTCGAAGGGATTGGCCCCATACCAGGCGATGAACAACTCCATGATGTAGGCGTAGCCCACGACTGTGCCAGTGAAGAGAATCACTTTGCACATTTTGTCCACGTGGTTCACAGTCACCAAATCGCCCAGCGGTTTGTAGATCGCGGCGGCAGGAATCATAATGGTGAGCACCATCGCGAATCCACCAAAGATCGCACCAGCCACGAAGTAAGGAGGGAAGATGGTGGTGTGCCAACCAGGCACAACGGAAGTTGCAAAGTCAAAGGACACGACGGAGTGCACGGAAAGCACGAGCGGAGTTGAAAGCCCGGCGAGGAGGAGATACGCCATTTCGTAGTTCCGCCACTGACGGTTGCCTCCCCGCCATCCCAGCGCGAGGAAGCCATAACAGAACTTTTTGATCTTGGTGGTCGCGCGATCACGGAGAGTCGCCAGATCGGGAATCAGTCCCGTGTACCAGAAAAGAATCGAAACCGTGAAGTACGTGGACACCGCAAACACGTCCCACAAAAGCGGAGATCGGAAGTTTTGCCAGATGGCATTGGAGTTCGGCACTGGCGCAAGGAACCATGCCATCCAGACCCTGCCCACGTGCAGCGCCGGGTAGATGCCGGCGCAGACCACCGCAAAAAGTGTCATCGCTTCCGCCGCTCGGTTAATCGACGTGCGCCACTTCTGACGTGTCAAAAACAGAATGGCCGAAATCAGGGTTCCTGCATGTCCGATACCGATCCAGAACACGAAGTTGGTGATATCCCAGGCCCAGCCGACCGGGTGGTTGTTACCCCAGACACCAACGCCCGTCGCAATGAGATAAATCAGCATCGCGAAACACATAAGGGTCATCGGGGCTGTGATTAAAATGGACAACCACCACCAGACCGGTGTTTTGGATTCAACAATGGAGCTGACGTAATTCGAGATCCAGCCGATTTCGCGGCTATTCTTAACCAGCGGCGGACGGACAAGGGCTTCCGCTTCTTGCGGGGTGTCCACGGCTTTGGGTTCGAGAGTTGCGTCGGCCATGGTCAGTGGTAAGCAGGTTGTTCAGTGCCGGGCTTTGTGGCACCAGATTTTTCTGCGCCGTGGTCGTTACCGGTGGCGGTGTGGGCATCGTGATGATCCTCGTGAGGAACCCCATTGGCCATTCCGACGAGATCGGCTCCCGGCATAAGCGGGTTGGGGTTTTTGATGCGGGCCAGGTAGGTCACTCGCGGATTGGCGTTCACGTATTTGAACATTGTGTAGCCGCGGTCGCTGGCACGCAGACGGCTGACCCGGTGGTTCGGGTTTTTGATGTCCCCAAAAACAATCGAGTCACTGGCGCAGGCTTGTTGGCAGGCCACTTTGAATTCGGAAATCGGGAAGTCGTTTTTGTTGCGGGGGCCGGCTTCCACGAGCCTTCCAATTTTCGCTTCTTCGATGCGCTGGATGCAGAACGTGCATTTTTCCATGACGCCGCGCATGCGAACGGTGACGTTCGGATTTTTGGAAAGCTTGAGGCTGTCGGCCATGCCTTTTTTGGCGAGCGGCCCCCAGTAAAGTTTTTCAATCGGTCGCTGATTGTAATCGAAATAGTTGAAACGGCGAACTTTCCAAGGGCAGTTGTTGGCGCAGTAACGGGTTCCGATGCATCGGTTGTAGGCCATGAGATTCAGGCCATCCTCGCTGTGGACGGTGGCATTCACCGGGCAGACGGTCTCACAAGGAGCGTTTTCGCAGTGCTGACACATGATCGCCTGCGCAAGCATTTCCGGGTTTTCCGGGTCACCTGCAAAGTAACGATCGATGCGAATCCATGCCATGTCGCGATTTTTACGGACTTGGTCTTTTCCGACGACGGGGACATTGTTTTCAGCTTGGCAAGCCACCACACAGGCGTTGCAGCCAGTGCAGGTGTTAAGGTCCACAGTCATTCCCCACTGCTCCGTGGACGTGAGGGTCGGGTTGCTGTAAAGAGAGAGGTTGGGTGGGATATGACCATCCATTCCCATCGTTTGCGGGAATTTGGGGTCCTTCTCGTAACGGGTCAGGGTTCCTTCACGAACCAAATCCCGGCCATACATGCTTTTGGCCTCTTGCGTGCGGGCAAGCGGGTATTTTTCGGCGGTGACCTTGGCCTCAACTCCGGTGCGGAAGCGGAGGTTTGAGGAATTGCGCAGCGGGTAGGCATCAAAACCCACATTTTCCATCAGAGCCGAAACGCCTTTGCGTCCGTATCCCAAAGCGATGGAAATCGAGTCGTCCGCGTGACCTGGAGCCACCATCACGGCGGCACGAATGCTTGCTCCGCCGACACTGAGCTCCAACACATCGGCAATGATATCAAAGTCGATGTCGTTGCCCATTTTTTCGGCAACTTTGTAGATCCAGCTGAAATTGTTGGCGCTGACACCGAGTTTCTCGGCGGTGGCCGGGCTCATGAGAGCCACATTGTCCCACGTGACCTTGGTTTCGAAGTCGGGCGTCTCAAGGAGCCAGGAATTGTTGGCATAGCGACCATCATCGACGCTGGTGCTTTGGAGAAACACGAGTTCCATGCCAGAAGTCGGCGGTGTGGCGGCCTGAATCAGAGAAGCAACCCCGGAGGCATCGAAGGTGGGGCTGGTCTGAGGGAAAGCGCTTTCGGCCAAAAAGCCGGTGCGTAGGAAATCATTCCAGCTCTGGGAGGCTTCATCGTTGTTAAACGCTGGCAGGGCCGAGGTGACTGGGATCGCAGGTAGTGCTGCCGTCTCGGCGGCGGGAGGCAGGAAGGACGCACCAATCAATTGCGCAAAAGTCTCGCGCACAAGCTCGGGTCCATCGGGTCTTGGCCGACCAGCCAGCAGCGCCAGGATTTCCAACTCGGAAATACCATTCCAGAGAGGGAGGATCATCGGTTGAACGGAGGAATAGGTTCCGTCAAACGTGCGCACATCACCCCATGATTCCAAATAATGGGCTGCCGGTACCTGCCACTTGCTCAGCTTCGAAGTCTCGTCTTCAAAATATCCAAGGCGAATGACGTCAGGCACTTTGGCAAGCAGGTCAGCAAATCCAAGATCGGCCGGGGCATTATAAACAGGGTTGCCACCAAGAACGAAAAGCGTGCTGACGTTGCCCTCGTTGATGGCCGCAGCCAAATCGTTGATGGATGTGGCAGGCCGCACACCGGTGTTTGCGGCGAGGATCGTGGTGCCAAGATTCCCCAAGGCCTCGTTAATCGCAAACACCAAGCCCTGAACCCAAGCAGGTTGTTGATTGCCAATGGTGACAATGCATCGTCCCGCGTGGGCAATAAGATCATCGGCACAAACCTCAAGCCACTTGTCGTCAAGAGTTGTCTGTGCTTTTGGAGCGGCACCAGCCAAGGCGGCCAGGGAGCCTCCGGGCACAGAATTTGAAACGTGCTCGGCGATCTTACGGACAGCTTCGCCAATGTCTGACGCTTTGCAGCGAAGTCGGTGATCGGACATGCCGCCCGTTGACGTGAAGTGGTTTTCCACAACATACAGGCGGTTCATCGGCGCTCCTTTTTGGTCAGGGTTGCGGCGCGGATAGAAGCCAGAGGCATAACCAACCCCCCGGTCCGAGGTGGAAAGAAAGTCGCTATCGAACGCAAGGATCACGTCGGCCCGCTCAAATTTTGGCATCAGCCGTACGCCCTCGCCGAAAGAAGTGCTCAGCGCGGCGGTCTCCTCGTCATTGCCAAGAGGCTCGTACTCGCTCCAGATCAACCCGGGGTAAGTCTCTTCAAGCGTTTGACGGAGAATGTCACGGGTCGGTGAGTTTTTTCTCTCAACCAAGATCGCCATGTTCCCGGGTTTGTTAGCCGCAATTTCAGCCAAGTAAGCCGAGAAGTCTTCAAACGTGGCAGGCGAACCGCTCTTGGTGATTTGTTTGGAGCGATGGGGATCGTAGAGATCCAAAATCGAAGCCTGGGCAAATCCATCCGTCGCGCCATTGCTCGTTGGGTGTAGCGGATTGCCCTCAATCTTCGTCGGGCGTCCGTCCACGGTGCTCACCACCAGCGGAATCGCACCTTCCCGGATGGGCATCGCTGATGAGTAATACAAAAACTTGCCGGGGATCGTCCATTCTGAGCCTTTCGTGAAAGGCACGAGATACGCCTCAGGGCGACGGCAACCGGTCATGCCACCCACACCAGCCAGGGCCATCGAGGCGCCCATGAGCTTCATGAAATCCCGCTTGTTCAGACCGCTGTCCTGATACACGTCTGCTCCACGCGGAAACTCGCGCTGGAGCAATTCCTCAAATCCGGGTGTGTTTTCAAGCTCGGCCGTGCTTCTCCACAGGGTGGGTTTTTCCGGCAAGGGAGGGTGGTTCAAATTGCGTTTCATCGGTGGCATCCTCCACAGGTCACAGGAGGGTTCACATCCCACTCCTTCTTGAACTGTTCGCCGATCTTCTTCTGATCGTCCACAGAGGCGGCTTTCCAGTTCATATTGTAAATTTCTTCAGGGGGACGGAGATGGTTTTCCGGAGCCCGATGACAGTCCAAACACCAAGCCATACTCTGCGGCTCGTGCTGATACACGACCTGCATCTCGTTGACGGCACCATGACACGAAAAACAACTCACTCCACGATTCACGTGCACTGCATGGTTGAAATAGGTGTAATCAGGCACGCGGTGGATCCGAACCCAATTCACGGGTGGGCCATCGCCTGCACCATTGTTCCATGCCGCCCGAACCGCTTCCAGCTTTGGGCTCTGCGCTTGGACCTGCGTGTGGCAGCTCATACAGGTTTGGGTGCTGGGGACATTGGAATGCGAGGCCACCTCAACAAAGCTGTGACAATAACGGCAGTCCATTCCCAATTCCTGCACATGAATCACGTGAGAGAAGGGCACCGGCTGGGTCGGTTGATATCCGACGCGTGTGTATTTTGGGGTGAAATAATAGGTGATCCCCGCCGCGAGAAGAACCACGATTGTCCCACCAATCAGGGCAACCTTCCAGGGAAGGTCATTGGTCCATTTTGGAAAAAGGTTTGCCATGGTCAGAAAATATCAAGCAGCCAGCAGCACAACAGGATGAGACGCCAAGCACAGGTCTTGCGCTTGGGCACCTCGTTCCCCGGCAATGCGGGCTGAAAATATGGAAAATGGCAGAGTTTTAATGACGGAAAGAAAGCGGAAAGTCATACCCGGCATCACAAGAGGTTGTCAACTCGTTCGCCGGAAAAAATATTTTTATTCACGAAAAGGGAACGCACCCCCTTGTTGAAGAGATGCGAGTGAGGTCCAATTGCTGCGATTTTTCCTCACCAAGAGCGCAATATCCCTGCCTTCATGACCAGTATTTTTAATCCTCACAAGATCCGGACAGCAAGTTATCCTGTTTCGGTGGGCGGGCCTGAGGGGGGTTGCCACAAGGGATGCGGGGAAGACGGGGAGCCTGTCGTAGAAACGTTTCCTGTGTCGGTAAAGGACCGCTGGATTTATGTCGAAGTTTGAAGCTGCTGTTTTGATTGGAAGGCTCGGGGAACCGTGGCGTCCCCGGCCTTGACTCTTGGGGGTACCACAATCATGCTTGCGCGGGTGAAGTCCCCTCAAGTCCTCTCCGCCGGAGATGCCCGCGCCTCCGCCCCGGATCGCGTCAGCACTGTGACCATGACTCCCGGCCTTGTGGCCTTCTGGGATTTTGTGAAACGCGATGGGAACAATCGTTTCGTCGCCCATGTCCCGGACGGAGCAACAAATGAGTATCCACTCGATGCGGCCAATTACATAAAGGACTACTGGGGCGAGGGGCGGGAGGCATCTTATTCAGATTTTCCACTCCTTGGTCGGGGACCTTTTGGTGAGGCCATCCAGATCTGCGAGGAGGAGGAGAGCTTTCGTCCGTTTCTTTTTGTGCCGAGGTCGCGATTGCATGACTCACCGCTCGATATCAAAGGCGCAGGCAAATCCGTAAGCGTTGTGGTTTGGGCCATTCGCGAGAGTGGCAATCATGCCCTCGCTGGAATCTGGCACGAAGGAACAGACCTCAAAGAAAAAGCCACATCCACCATCAAAAAGGTCGAGCGCGGCCAGCGCCAATACGCCCTTTTTGCAGGGCTGAATCATACCGGCTCGGCCTGCGGTCACGTCTCAGAAAACGGGGAGAGTTCGTTCCTCAACTGTTACGCCCTCCACAAATGCAACTCACCCGATGTCTCACCTACGGTTCCTGCGGATTCGCCGGACGATGTGCTCGATGCCTCTTGGCAGTGCTTTGCGATGACGTTTGATCATGGAAACCAACAACTCACCAGCTGGCTGAATGGCAGGGCCGGGGACAATTGGCTGGATCGTCCGAAGGAGGATCGCCTCATTTCCTCGGCCTACAACGCCTGGCTCCAAGGTCATTTGCATCAGAGCCCCGACCCCCACCCCAATAAAGATCCCGATTTTCCCAGGGACCAGTTTTACAATCCCCCCGAGGAAGAACCGATCGCCGTCCAAGTCCTCAGCGAATCAGAGACGGAGCGGGTCGAATGGATGGAGTTCCCCTACACCCGCGTGCAGATCACCCGCCGAAAAACCGGAGATGGCCAATGGGTCATCGTCGATCGTGATCTCGTTGGTCTCCGCTTAAATCCGTGGTGGTATCCCCATGCGCTCTACGCTCCCGCTGATGCATCGAGCGGCGGTCCCTTCACCATCGGGCGAGTGATCCACAGCAGCCGCAGCGTGGGCTTCACAGGTTGGATTGGCGGGGTCGCGGTCTTTGAACGGGCGCTCGAAGAAGAGGAACTCCAACGACTTGCAGCCATTGGCAGATGACTGAGCCTGCAAGGGCCACGAAGTTCCAAGCCAAATGCTGGCGTTTGTGGGTTGATTTTTGCATGCCAGATTGTTTCCCGATCTCGGATCACAAAAAAGACGTCAACCGCATTCTGGGCAAGACAAAGCAAGGTTCTGTGATGTTGGGATGTTGATAAGCGGATATAGGCGTCGCCCCATGGGGATTTTTGCTGGTTGCGAAATCCAAACTTTAAATAGGCGGGCCTCCCGCTCCACCAACCGACCAACCCGCCGCGTCCAGATCTGTGATCCATGCCTCGACAAGGTCCGGTTCTGCAGGACCAACAATACCGGCCCCAGCCAAAGCCTCGTAGCAGGTTCTCAGGTTTGCAGTGAGAGAATTCGGACCAGGCCCGAGGGTGAGTGATTGGAGAATTTCGACGACCTGACGGGTTTGCAAATAGACGGGCACCTCTTGGTGAAAGTCTTTCATCAGATCATGGGGATTGCGGTCTTGATGCACATCGGCTTCGTGAAATGAGAGATTCCAATCACAGGTTGCGAGAAGGCGTTGAGCGACGAGTCCTCTCCAAATGTCGGTCGCGCGAAAGCTGCAGTGGGATGGCAGATAAAGCAAGGGAAAGACCTCACGAAAAAAGGCGGTGTTTTGGCTGTTGAAAGGACACCAGCCGCTATGTCCAAGAACGAGCGGATCTCCTCCATGAAAAAACGATTCCTCCCCATGCAACATCCGAAAAACCGCATCCACATCCGGAGCCCCATCTGCCAAGCCCTGCTGAATCGGGCAAACAGCCACCGCAGGAGATGTCGGCAAAGTGCGGTCAATCATCGAGGATCTCGCGAGATCGAGCGGAAACCCCCGAGGGTAAATCATTGAATCGCTAAAAAACGCATACACATTGACCCAGCCCTCACCCTTCACCATTCGCGCCTGGACCTCTCGATCACGAGCGCGCCAAAACGCTTCCAGCGGAAGGTTGTCATCATCAGTTTCCACGATCTGCTCAGCACCGGCTGCCATGGCATGTAGGTAGGCCAGGTTCTTGCGGACATAGGAATTTTGTGGGAGGAGGCCTCCCGTTCGGAAGGGTGAATTTTGCTGCGCTTCCAACGAAAGAAATGTGCACCCCTCCATGGCAAAGTCGGACGGTGTTTTGAGGTCACCAGCCACATAAAAATCCCACCCTTTGGAATGACACCCCTCGGCGATTCGCTGCATAACAGGATTGGGGGCGGAAATACTTGTGACGACGACGGCGGTTTTCATGGGGTTTGGTTAGAGGGAGAGGGCTTGGCGGGTGAGTCGGAGTTTTGTGTAGTGGCCAAGCGCAGAAAAGCTGTTTTTGATGGCACCCCTGCTGACCCTTGGGGAGGGAGCGCGGTAGTGGATGGGGATTTCGGTCCATCGCCGATTTCTCAGAAGGTAACGCACTTCGGTTTGATAAAAGTGTGCAGTGGAGATCATTGGATATCCCACCAACTTGGTGAGAACGTCACAGGTGAAGGCCTCATAACCGGATGTCATATCGGTTCCTTTCGATCCAAGCAGAAGTCTCGCGGCGACTGTGCCAGCCTCAGAGAGAAACTTGCGTGAGGGTGGAGAATCCCCCATGGATCCGCCGGGCAGAAAACGGCTTCCAAACACACAATCGTATCCCTCCGCCAGGGCAGCAAGGAACTGCGGCAAAGCCGCTGGATCATGGGACATCCCCGCATCCATTTCTACGATCCAATCAAAACCCATTTCCAGCGCCAATCGAAACCCTGCCAGATACGCATCCACCACATTGCGGGTCGAGGGTTCCCAAAGGCACGTGTATCGTGGGTCCGCCTTCGCACATTGTTCAGCAAGTTCCCGCGTGTTATCTTTGGAAACTCGATCAACAACCAAAATGACATGACCAGAACCCAACGCATCCATCTCGCGATTTAATGCCTCAATGAATGGGGCAAACTCCTTTCCCTCATTCGCCATGGGCGTCACAATGGTCCATTTGGGAATAGCACTCATTGGGGTGGAGCTTTGGGAAATTCCAAAGAAATGGCGGAGGGCAGATCGGCGCTTCGAGCGCTAATAGCTACCAACTTCGGACCAACTTTTGTGAAAGCCACACGCATATTTTGGGAATGCAGCTCCCGAGTTCCAACAGGCAGCGAATCCTCACTTGCATAGAGGGCAATGATCGCGAGGAGCAGGTCAATTTCCGGCGGCGCGCTGGAACGCTCCCCGCTCCACGAACGTTTGGCTGCGGGACCTTTCATTGTGGCCCGACCATCGGGCGAGAGACGGGCGGAAAGAACGGGAGCGGTGGAACCTTTGTAAAGATCAAGGGCGGCAGCCCCATCCGCCGACCTGGCAATCACGGCGTCGAACGTCGTTGCCGATGCGTTAATCTGCCATCGCACAACCGCTTGTCGCGAGGCGGCTGGAACAAAGTCCGCGACTTCCTCAAATTGGGCACATCCCAAAATTAGCACAGAGGCAATCCCTGCCAAAGGAATCAGAGATTTTGCGAGCATATCAATTTATTGAGGATAAAAGCGCGTTGGCAACATCGGGTGAGGGTAATCCCCAAGCCTTCCAACGCCGAAGATATTCATCTTTTGTCAGCAAAGCATACTGGGGATGGTCCTTTGCCCGCAACCAACTCAGCATCCTCACCATGTTTTCCTCAGCCATCACCGTGCATCCGGCAGATGCCCGGTTGGGACCTCGGCGATTATGAAAAAATATCGCACTCCCCGCACCTGAAACGGGTGGGTCCGCATTGTGACGAATCTCGATCAGCCAGCGATGGGCGGGGTCATTGTGCCTCATTTTTTGTTTCTCGAACCAAACAGGCGGGTTCGCAGGATCCACTTCCACATGGCGATTATATTGCGGGAGTGTGGGGTCATCGATCCACGCACAATGCTTTGTGACCACATGAAAGGGATAGTCGGCCCCTTCGGGAAGAGCTTGATCGAAGGTATAGACCTTTCCAATTTCAAAAACTCCCGCAGGCGCCCGCTTGTCCCGTTCCACTTTTTGAGGACCCGGCTCCCCGGTGCCACGCAGGCCCCGCCCCCAAGCCAAACCGCTTTTTCCATAAAGCACGGGTATCACTGCGGAGGTCGCCACCCAATGGCCACCTGATCGCTCAAAGAATTGTAGTTTTCCAGTGTGGGAGTCCCAATCTGATGCAAGGGACAATACCATCTGCTTCGGCGAGGGAGAGGTCAAGCCACTCGCCATGCCCATCAGACATGACAAAACAAAAATCAGTCCCGCCTTGGTCATGACTCACACCCCGCCTCTTTTTGAACCAACATGCGGGCATCCAATCATCTGGGATTCAAAGAGGCAATCTATCGCGTTGGCGGCCACCGTTGAAATTAAAGGTGGCTGAGGTGGATCGGGCACTCCGTCGCACGATGAGAAATCCTACGCGGCTCCGCCGCCACGTGTTCCCATCGCGCTCGGAGATCGCGATCCACCCTCAAGCGAACTCCTCAACCTTCACCACTTTTCATCACACCCGGCCACCACCCCCCGGCACATTTGGCATTTCCATCCCGTTCATCGGATGTTAAAAATATGCCATTATGAGTGCGCTTGCAAAATCAACTCTCACACCAGGGGAATATCTGTCCATCGAACGAGCCGCCGAAACCAAAAGCGAGTTTTTCGATGGGGAAATGTTTTCCATGGCAGGGACCACAAAAAACCATGCACGGATTGTAATGAATTCCTCACGTGAGTTATCAACCATGCTCAAAGGCAAGAAAAGTGAACCCTTCGCATTACCAC
The DNA here is from genome assembly GCA_041744075.1 of Terrimicrobiaceae bacterium. Classification (GTDB taxonomy): domain Bacteria; phylum Verrucomicrobiota; class Verrucomicrobiia; order Chthoniobacterales; family Terrimicrobiaceae; genus JAJTZA01. The sequence goes on along the minus strand of JBGTLQ010000121.1, from coordinate 1,018 downwards.
CGATTCCACAGCCATTGTCTCTCTTCCCTCCGTGTCTTGTGAAATTTCTCTCGCTGAAATTTACGATCGTGTGGAGTTCCCTCCGGTTACAAGCGCCTTGGGTTCTGGGTTAGCCGCGGGTTAAATCAGCAAAAAGATTTACGGTACCGGTAATCAGGAACCAACAAAACGCACGCATGGGAATCCCGGAATTTGTCTACACGGTGCTGCTGAAACCAGCTCCGCTCAGGGCTCTGGCAAATGCTGCCCTGCGCGCCATGATCAAAGAACGCGTGATTGTGCACGGGGCAACCATCTGCCTTAACCCCAGAGACCCGGTCGTCTCCGGGGCGCTCACCCTTGGGGTTTACGAACAGGAGGAGATTCGCTTTTTTCTTGAGCACTTCAAAGCCGGAATGACCTTTGTGGACGTGGGGGCGAACGTGGGCCTTTATTCCGCACTTGCCATCAGAGGGGGAGCCAGCCAAGTGCTTTCCCTCGAACCTCTCCCCGAAAATTTTGAACTTCTGAAAAAAACCGTGTCCGCAAACAGCCCAATGCAGCCGGTTCATCTCGAAGAGGTGGCGGCTGGTCGCGAGCATGGAGAATTAACACTTCATACCAACCCTGACAACAAAGGCGACAACCGCCTTTACCCTGACCCGCTTTTATCCCATAAGCTCACGGTCCAAGTTGAAACCTTGGATTTTCTCTGCGCAAAACACAATATTTCTCACATCGATTTCTTGAAAATCGATGTGCAGGGTGCCGAGATGCTTGTCTTGGATGGCGCAAAAAACACTCTGGCCCAGTCACCGCGTTGTGTCATCATGACTGAGTTCTGGCCTCAAGGCCTGACAAACTGCGGGGCCGATCCGCTCGCGTACCTGCAAGCCTTTACCGACCTTGGTTTTGACCTGAAGGAACTGCGGGGCGAGAAACTGCATCCCATCTCGGCCAAGGACCTCATCGCCACCACTCCAGGGCGCAAGTATCGAAATCTGATGGCCTTTGGACCGGCACTGAAGCAAAAATAAGA
>JBGTLQ010000120.1:0-12356 GCA_041744075.1 Terrimicrobiaceae bacterium | reverse complement strand
CGCTGGCGTGGTGTAACTCGCCAAGGTCGCACCGCTGATGTCCACACCGCCTTTGCGCCATTGATAGCTGGGAGCGGGGTTGCCGCTTGCCACCACCGTGAATATGGCGGTCTGGCCTGTTGTGACACTTTGGCTCGCTGGCTGAGTCGTGATGGTCGGGGCAACCAGGGGTGCGGTCACGGTCAGAGTCGCATTGCTGGATGTCACGCTGCCTTCGGTGTTGCTTACCACCACGCTATAGAGCGCGCCATTATCACCAGCCACCGTCGCTGGCGTGGTGTAACTCGCCAAGGTCGCACCACTGATGTCCGCGCCGCCCTTGCGCCATTGATAGGTGGGGGCGGGGTTGCCGGTTGCCACCACCGAGAACGTGGCGGGCTGCCCTGTTGTGACACTTTGGTTTGTGGGTTGGGTTGTGATGGTCGGGGCGACCAGGGGTGCGGTCACGGTCAGAGTCGCATTGCTGGATGTCACGCTGCCTTCGGTGTTGCTTACCACCACGCTATAGAGCGCGCCATTGTCACCAGCCACCGTCGCTGGCGTGGTGTAACTCGCCAAGGTCGCACCGCTGATGTCCACACCGCCTTTGCGCCATTGATAGCTGGGAGCGGGGTTGCCGCTTGCCACCACCGTGAATATGGCGGTCTGGCCTGCTGTGACACTTTGGTTTGCGGGTTGGGTCGTGATGGTCGGGGAGGCGTTTCCACCTGAGAGCGGCGAGAGAGCCGATCCGGGAATCACCTGACTTGGCACCGTTCCGGACTCGCCTGGTTTGATCCATCCGACGGCCAAATGATCGCCCCCGTTGCCATCCTTGTGTAAGACCTCAACATAGTAGCTTTGGCCTGCGGTTAATGTGATCACCGCACTTTTCTGGGACGCATATTTGTTCCATTGCAAGGGACTTGTGTGGTCTCCGACATTCGCAATCAGAACCTTGTTTGCGGGGCTTGCCGTGGTGGACAACCAGAGTTCGGAACTGTCATCGCTTGCAATCCAGAACGTGTAGGAACCCGTGGTTGGTGGGACGATATACCCACGGATTCGTGAGCCATAATAGTCCGCCCAATTGGTTGGTCCTCGCAGCTCGGTGAGGACGTCTGTTCCCGTTGGAGCAGTCCCGATTGGAATCGAAGAAACCTGATTACCACCAATGCCCGTCCAATATTCACGAACAATCGAGCCGGTGGCAGCCTGGGTGGTCACGGTGAGCGTGGCATTGTTGGATGTGACAACTCCCTGGCTATTGCTGACCCGCACACTATAAAGTGATCCATTATCGCCAGCGACGGTCGCTGGTGTGGTGTAATTGGCAGAGGTTGCTCCACTGATGTCCACGCCGCCTTTGCGCCATTGATAGCTGGGAGCGGGATTGCCGGTTGCCACCACTGTAAATGTGGCGGGCTGACCAGTTGTGACACTTTGGTTCGCAGGTTGAGTCGTGATGGTCGGGGCGGCCAAGGATGCCGTCACGGTCAGCGTGGCATTATTTGATATCACGCTTCCCGCGCTGTTGGTTACCACCACGCTATAAAGTGATCCACTATCTCCAATCACGGTTGCCGGGGTGGTGTAGCTCGCTGAAGTGGCTCCACTGATCGTCACGCCGCCTTTGCGCCATTGATAGCTGGGAGTTGGTGAGCCAGTTGCTGTCACCATGAACGTGGCGCTCTGACCTGCTGCGACGCTTTGATCTGCCGGTTGAGTCGTGATGGAGGGTGATGCTCCAGACGTGATGATGGTGAATTTGTCGAGACACGGTCCATTGGCAAGAACCAAGGTGTTGGTAGCGCCTGGATTTAAAGAAATCGTCAAGCTGACATCGCTGTAGGGCGAAACGGGGCCACCCTGGAAACCAGCAGTTGGAGGAAAGGGAGGAAGGGTGACATTTGCACCGTTAACTTGGAGAGTAGCACCACTGCTCCAATTAGTTGAGCCACCGAAGGCGTATCTGATGATTAGCGTGACAGGGCCTCCTGCTCCGCCATCGACATTATTGATTGTGAGAGAACCTGGGCCACTTCGGGCGTTGCCCACCTGGAATCCGCCGGAAGCCCAGGGGTCAGGCCGTATCTCGACATTATTAAGAGTTCCCCATTCGGCCTCGTAGATATCTGTTCCAGGTGTTGAAGAGGCAGTCGCAAACGCCATGAATCCAGCACCATTCTCATTGATTGGAACGATCGCATAGTGGGGGGTGACTCCCTGTGGCAGATCCGTGTCGTTGAACGAGCTTTCAAAGATGCCAGTTGCGATGATTTGGTAACCTCGCTCATTGGGATCAGGGTCAAAAGAGCGGCGAATTTGGTAATATGTTGCTCCAAGTGAGGCGTTCCACTGAAGGGAAACATGATTGGCAATCGATGTGGCCGTAAGTCCGGTCGGCATGGGAGGCGCTCCGATGACCACCGGCATCGTGTTTGCCGGGGCCACACCAGAGAGCGTGATGTTGGTGCCCAACATGCCACTTCCAGACAATTCAGCCACGGTTTCGATCCCGTCAAGCCGCCAGCGGTGAAGGCCCGAATGCTTGCCTTCGTCATTAGTGTAGAGATATGTTTTTCCTCCAGTAGCCACCATAAATGGTGTCATGAGGTTTCCCGCGCCTCCAGCGAGATGAAGGGTATATCCAGTTGCAGGCGTTCCAAACTGACCCACAAAAAGACCGTTTTCGTAAAAATGCATTAACTGGTTGGCTTGCGAGTTACTCCAATTTTCTCCTTTATATCCAAAAATAATATGAGGCCCTGAAGCATCAGCCAATGCACCTGGATAATTGACCGTGGGCCCATTATCATAGGAACCGTCACCCCACAGGGGCACTTGGCCGGGCACCGAAGGGGCCGCCTTCCATTCCCAAGTGGATGTCGAGCCAGACAAATTGATGCCCCCCAAGTGCATGCCATCGTTATCTGTGTTGTCGAAAAAGATCAATTTGTTGGTCGAGGTGATGGGTGTGCGAGGTCCGCCGCTGTCGCCGCCATCATACGGGTCCACGCCCTGCACAGCCGGAGCAGTGGCCAAGACCGTGACAGGACCCCAAATCGGATTGTTGGAGCCGTCGAAGCCGCTGAGGAGTTGATGACTGAATGTGTGTGTGCTGCCGGAGCGGTTCTGAAAACGCATCGAGCCATCGGCTTGGAGGTAACTGGAAAGAACGTTCTGTCCCGTAAAGCGCAAATGGCCAGTGGCAGGTAATTCAACGACCGCACTCGTAAAGGGTGATGTGGCCTCATTTCTCATAAAGGCATACGTGCGACCATTGCTGAGCGTGGAGACACCTCTAAACCCGGCAAGCACATAACCGTTGACCCCGGCGGGAAGGTCGTAAGTCCAATTTTTGGTGAGGGTCCACGAACCGTTCATACCCTCGAGTGGCTTCGTATAATCCACTTGAAATTCCAAAAGGCGTCCTCGCGGCATGGCCACAAAGACACGCGAAGGATTATTTGCATCCGAAGTGACCGTGTAGTTTGCACTAAGCGTGGATATTTGTGTTTGATACGTGGGAAGAGCCCCTGGTGTTCCACTCATTTGAAAGCGAAGAACACGACAGTTCATACTGTCCGTCAGCCAGAATTGTCCATCGGCTTGGAAGGCGATGGCGGATTGCTCCAAGGGAATGCCATAGTCAGGGTTATTGAACCAGAACTTGTCCATGGTCACATCCGGGCCGCTGACATACCCCCCCGCTTGTCCCAAGGTCCACTGGGCATTACCCAAAAGATCGTAAGCTTTGACCTGCTGACTGGTTCCCCCATCCGCCACCAAAACCAAGTTGGGCTGCGGAGCATTGGCAGGAGACACTGCCAATGCCAACGGGTTAACAAAGCCGCTGATCGTTCGCACCAGAGTGGGTGCGGTGGAGAGATTGTTGTAGTGGCGAACAGACGTGCCGCTGACCACCCAAAGCGTGTTGTTATTATCAAACGCCAGGGCACCAGGTGACGGCACGGAAAACGAGCTTGACACCGTTCCGGTCACCTTGTTCACAAGGTAAACAGTGTTGGCAGTCGAGACCGATACGGCAAGCAACGTGCCGCTCCCCTTCTGTGCCGCCAGGCCGGAGAGGCCGGGCTGAGTGCCAACGCGAACCCCATTCGTGAAAGTGTGATGTTCCTGATAAATGGAATAGCCCAAGGTGAAAGGGGAAACTTCTCCCGTCACAGGATCAAACGCACTAATAGCCCCAGCCATCGTGGGCAGATCCGTTGAAGGGTCTTGAGTGCTGGCACAGGCAAAATAGACACGTGTGTCGTCACCTGCTGAGAAGTAATAATCATACCCATTTCCCTTTTTATCGATCGCTCCCGTGAATTGCACTGTGACCACTTGGGGATTGCTGTCCAGAAAACTCCGGAAAGGTGTGCTGATTTCACTATATCCCGTTGTATAAACCCCCGTATTGCCCACAAAACTGAGGCTAACCGGCGAATTTAATGCCGAATGTTTGCCGGGGCCTGATTTGTGGGTTGAGGTATTTCCGATCACGCCCTCCCAAACGTAATTCACATTATGGGCAAGCACTTTGATCGTATAAGTTCCAGCGGGAGCGGCATTGCCAGCATCGTCAAGGTTGTCCCACTCCGCAGAATACGTGCCTCCAGCCGGGAAAAACTCGCCGGACCAGAGCGTTCGAACAAGCACCCCGGAACTATTATACACTCCGGCACTGGTGTGGGCACCACGCGCAAGAGTAAAATCAAACGTGGTTGCGATACCGGCAGGTGCGCACATCCATAATATGCTTAGCATTGCCAAGCACCTCAATCTGTTGCAGTTACGTTTGAAGGCAGTTACAAAATGCCAGGACAGGCATGGCAAGACACGCTGATGTGTTATCATAGTTTTGGGGGGATTTAGCCTGATAACCACCAATGACGAAGCATCATGACGATGAAACGTTAAAGGGAAGTCACTTCGGAATTAACGAACGGGAAGAAATTAATTAGTGATGAAAGCTTATTTGACTAAGCGTATCAGTCAACCTCATACAGATTATACACACTTATTGATACTTTTACCTATAGGTATAAACCGCTCCCGCCTTTAACAGATTAGTTTCTTCGCCAGTCTCCGCATGGACAAGTTGTCCATCGAAATATTCGACATCCTCAAAAACCCATACGACCGATGGACGCCCGTTGGTATCGTGCCAAACCACATGCGTGCCACCCTGCTGCAGGCGGGGGCGATGCATGCGCTCAACGAAACGATTGTAAAGGTGGTTCACTCTTGCATAAGCGCCGGACATCACTCCACCGGGCATGCGTTCCTCGTGTGTCTCGGCCGTCCATGGCCTTCCGTTGAGTCCAGGCACGGAACGGTGCGCCACCATCCAAAAATATTTATCTGGACTGAGGCGATCTGGACCTAGGGGGCCTTCGGGGCCGGTGAAAAAGGCGGGACTGTTATCAATGAGAGCAAATGCTTGGTCCCCCTTCACAAAGTCATCCCAAAGCCGGCGTCGGAATTTGTCATCCGCAAACCCAAATGTGGCAACCTGACTGACACCAAAGATGGTCACAATTTCCACTCGCTGTTTGAAACCTTTGCGCTGCAGTTCCCCTTGCATGCGGAAGATCTCGTCGGCTTGTGGGGCTTTGTCAGGGGAACCCCAGTCCACGCAGGTCACGCCGAGGTTTTGATAAGAGTCCCAAAAGATCCCGCTGATACCGGTGTCGTCATTCACGGCAAGAATCTGATTGCGGAACCAATCCCCAAACCCGCTTCGCTGCCGACCACTCCAAAGCGTGTGATAGTCACCATCCCACGGGTCGCCATTGGCTTCGCGCATGACCCAGTCCGGGTGGTCCCGCCAGACGTCCGAGCTTTTGGCGAGATGAAACGAAAACCACTGCATGAGACGCAATCCATGACGCACCGCTTCTGTGTTGAGCTTTTTCATGCGTGCGGGCCCGCCGAACATTTCTGCAAATGCGAAGGAATAAGGGGTGCAAATATTTCCTTCGATGGTTGGGTTGGGATCGGAGGTGACGCTATCCCAGACTCCGTGCACAAAAACCTGTTTGTAACCCAGTTGGGCGTATTCGGCCAGATCGCGCTCGAGCGCGTCGGGCCACGTCGTCATAAGCTCCTTGAGCTCATTGTCCCATAGCATGGCACCTGTGTGCGGCTCCGGGATTTCGAGCTCAAAGTCATAGGCGGCAAGGATCCGGCGTCGAACTTCGAAGAAACAATCCAGCCAAAGATTGCGGCGTTCATGACGTTTGAGGGGCTGCTGGGTCTGATACACAAGCAGGCGTCGCTCGGGTGTTTGCACTTTGGTTCCCAAAGGAAAATACGACCGGTCGAGGTAGTGAATGACGTCCTCACCAGCAAATTTGTCCAATCGTGCCCGGGTCATGCCTGGTTTTTCAGCGAACAGGCAAATGGCGATGTCATTTTTTGATTGGAAGTCACAAATTGCCGCTCCGGCAGCCCGGGGAAGCATGTCCATAGGATAGGCACCACCCCAGCCATCCGTGAAAAATTTCTCGATTGTCGAGAACGCATTATCCTTGGTGGCCACCTGTTCCAAGCCGATGGTGGAAATATCTTGTTGGATAAGGGTTGCGCCATTGGCATTCCCGTCAATCTCCCATGTCGCAACTTCCATTAACCAATGAATAGGGGCCTCGGCGCAGTCGTAATGAATTTGCATGGCGAGACCCTGCCATTCATTTTCGTAGAGGGCTTCGGTGATTGGGCGGAAGCTCCACGTGAATGTGGCTTCGGGAGAATGAAGGCGTCTGCTTTTAATGCGCGCCTCACCCATGGAGTCAGCTTCCTGAATCCTCGGCATCCAAGTGCCGCGCGAGGCAAGGATAAAATCCGCGCCTTCATCCGATTCGCGAACTTCAACCAGACGGAAGTTCTCAAAGCGGACGCCGCCTGCATCAGATTCGCTTTCTGTGTAGATGGTCCATGGAAGGGTGTTGGCACGAAGAAGAACGCCATGGAAGCTTACGTGTCCAATTCCGAAAAATTGGTTGTTTTCGGTGAGGATTTCCAATTCCAACCCATTGGAAAATTTCATAAGTTGTGAAGACATTGATGTCATTTCAGGGTTTCACCAATTGAACCTTGCTCCAACCCGTGGCTTCGGTGAATTCACGAGTGGTGAAACACCAGATGACGACCTTTTTGTTTTTTAAATAATTTTCATCGGCCCGCACCCTGCGCATCAGATTGATCCGTGCGGGGGTGGCGCCTGAACCGCGAACGCCGATGAGGTCAACGGGGACTTTGAGTTCATGGGCCAACTGATCCGCCAAACCCGCGCCACTCGCCAACATGTCACCCCCGGCGTGAAACACCAGAGCATGGCTGTCGCCAAGCAAAACGATGGGGCTGGATTTGTCCGGGGGAATAGCAGCTCCTGCGCTGTCAGTCACAAATCGCAGATCGAGGGTTTCGGCGGACGGGCTCGCTTCATTCTGCATCTTGGCGAGGTCGCCCTTGATTTCCAGTTCCCGAACTTCGGTTTTTGTTTCCAAAGACTGGGCGGTCTTCAGCCATTCTTTGTCTTTCAGAAGCCCGGCAATTTTTTCTGCAGCCAGCACGGTTGCCAACCCCGACCAATGGGTGTCGGTTTTGCAGAACACTTGATCTTTGCTGCGTTGGGTCAAAAGGTCTGGGAGCAGGTCAAGCACCACCACATTGTTTTTGCGAAGTTCATCGAAAAACTGCTGATGAAAAACGTCCATCCGTTCCGGCGCGGAGTCAGCGGGTTCTTCCCCCATCAATGGTTCGGGATAGACAAACGCCTTGGCAGGAATGGGGACCAAGATCAGCTCAATTCCTGCCGCGTCCAGCTGGTTTTTAAAATCGAGGATCGCGGGAAGCGGGTCCGCATTTTCCGGTTTTGTGGCTTTGCTGACTTTGGTGGCATCCTCGCCCCAGAACTTGCCAGCGGCCACATGCGTAAGCTCAGCGGGCAAGTACAGCCACGGTCCCGTTCCCTGAACCACCGGGATTTCCGAGGATTTTGCGGCTGCTGCTTCACGCAGGGAGGACCCGGCGTCAGCCATGAGTTCTCCTGCGCAGAGGAGGAATGTGAGGAATGTGAGATTTTTGATCATATTTTTATTGGAGGGGTTCGCCCCATGCGGGTGGTTCGAGTTGCAAGTCGGAGTCTTCGATTTCACTGCGGTTGAATCGTTCGTATTCGGAAGCCACATCATCCCAGGATTGGAGCTTGATCTTCACGCGGTCCCCAACCTTCCAGTCGGCAGCGGGAGTGAGCGTGTTATCAGACATTCCGAAAAGATAGACCATGGCTTGAGATTGTGCCGGAACCTTCTCACCGGAGAGTTGCGTGAGATGCACGGCAAAGACCTGATCCTTGTACGGCACGGTTCCTGGTCTTGGGACAGTGGAGCGGGATTGAACGGTTCCTTCCACTTCCACGGCCTGACCAGAGTCCGGCACAAAAAAACCGCCTTCCTCCACAGCGGGGATTGTTTCGGGAGTGGCTTTGGAAACTTCGGGCAGTGGGAGAATTTTCCAGTCCCCAACCGCCAACTCTCGCATGGCAAATTCCCAGACCACGACCTTTTTCCCGTCCAACCGATCCCGGCCTTGAGCCAGTTGATTACTGAGAATCTCCCGTGTGGCGTGGGCTCCGGCATCATTACGCAAAATGGCATCGATCGGTTGTTGCAAAGCGAAGCTCATTTGTTCGACAAGACCCGCTGAGGCTCCCCAGCCCATGGCATCAAGCGAATAAATATTCGCAAAGCTGTCTCCCAAAACCAAGATTTGTGAGGACGGGTCGGCGGCCCATGACGTGTCATCGGATTTTTTCACGGGATGGATCTGCGCAGATTCAGGAGGATAGAGGGTATTGCCTTCAGGCAGCTTGAGCATGGCCGCAATATCTCCTTTGCCTTCGACGGCTTCCTGCTTCCGAACAAGATTCAAAGTGGGCTCACCGCTCACACCCTCCAGAGATTTGATTTTCTCCGCAAGGAGCGAGGCTGCCAACTCCATTCCTTCAGGGGTCCAATGGGTGTCGGTTTTTAGATATTGGGAGCGTCCGGTTTTTTCTTTATTTTGGATGAGCGCGTCGGTCACATCCAGCACATCGACGCCGGCCTCCTTCATACGATCCAGAAAATCTGTGTAGGACGGATTTTGAACAGCCGCGAGAGGGCGTGCATCGAAACGCCCACTCAAACGCTCGGGTTCCACAACGCCTTTGACGGGAACGGGCATGACAATGAGGTGGATATTCCGGGCTTCGAGTTGGTTCTTGAAATCAACAATGGCCAGCACGGGATCGGGCTGCACGGCCGAGCCCACACTAGCATCGCCGCTGAGGGCGCGCCGTTTTTGAAACGCGGGATTCAAAAATCCTGGTCCGATCAGGTAATCCACGCCGGGGCGATAAAACAACCATCCCTCGCGGCCCAGGTAGGCCTGCTCATTCCCCAGACCTGCCCACCGCGCGGTCAGGTCCTGCATCTTCGGAATAAAATATTCCGCAAGAAAGGAACGATCTTCCAGTTCGGTTTCATAGGAATTGATTGCACGAAGCAACACCCCATTGGCAGAAAAAATTCGGTCCAACAAACCGGGCTGATCGGCTTTGACGAAGGCTTTGTAAGCCTCGGGCACCGCCCCAAAAATGGCAAAAGCCTGCGGCCATTCGTGTTTTCCCTTGGCCCGCGATGCCTGCCACTCCTGCGTCTGCTGAATCACGGGAACTCCCGTAATGACCACGAGGAAAACCGCAGTGAGAACAAGGCACATCCCACGCGAGATATCCGTCTGCCCGATCTCGCGCTTGGCGATTTCTTCCCTGTCAATATGCTGAATCGGTGATTGGCTCATAACTCAGAAAATAAAATAAATGAAGGGGTTGAAGGCCTGGGTCGTCATGATCAGCAACGAAACGAGGAACAGAACAACCACGCAGACCACTTTCGGCCAGGTGATGGTTCGTGTCCAATCCCATGTCTGGGGGCAGAACCAGACAATAAAGCTGGCGACCACCAAGCTCACAACATAGTAGGGCTGATAAATCACTCCCGCAATGAGGTCAGCTCCCTCCTGCGGGTTTCCCAAGCCAAGCATGCTTCCGCAATAAGACAGAGCTGAAGGCAGGTCCTTGGCTCGGAAGAATACCCACGCAAACATCACAATCACAAACGTGACCGCAACTTGGATGCCGTGCGGCATCCGGGCATAAAAGCTATTTTTCCCCTGCGCCCGCTCAAAGGCCAACATGCCACCATGAATAAAGCCCCAGATCACAAAGTTCCATGAGGCCCCATGCCAGAGCCCGCCAAGGAGCATGACCAGCATGAGATTGATATAGGTTCTGGCATGGCCCAAACGATTTCCCCCAAGCGGAATGTAGAGATAATCGCGCAGGAAAGTGGAAAGCGAGATGTGCCAACGCCTCCAAAACTCGGTGATGGAGGCCGATTTGTAGGGCGAGTCAAAATTCTTGGCAAAAACGAAACCCAGCATCAGCCCCAAACCAATCGCCATGTCTGAGTAGGCGCTAAAATCAAAATAGATCTGGAACGAATAAGCAAAAACGCCCACCCAGGAATCCCAGAACCCGACCGAGCCGGAATCAAAGGCCATATCGGCAACCTTGCCGGCAGGATTGGCGAGCAGGATTTTTTTTGCCAGCCCCACAGAGAGAAATGTCATTCCCCGCGAAAATTTCACCAGCGTGTGGGATCGCTTTTCCAATTGATCAGCCACCTCCGAAAACCGAATGATCGGCCCCGCAACCAACGGGGGGAACATCGAAACAAAGCAGGCGAAATCACTAAAATTTCGCATGGGCTTGGCATCACCCCGATAAACATCAATCGCATAACTCATCGATTGAAATGTGTAGAACGATATCCCCAGTGGAAGAGTGATCCGCATCACATTGTCAAACCCCAGGTCTCCCAGCCCAAGCGCTAGGAGGATCTGGTTGTAGTTCTCCACACCAAAGTTGAAATATTTAAAAAATCCCAGCAGAGAGAGATTGGAAACGATCGACGTCACCAGCGCAACAAACTGCAAACGACTTCTCGGCCCGTTTTTTTCCAACACCTGCATGGGCCCCTTCCAGCGGAACCCATTATAAGCCTGAACCAACCCGGCAAAATAATCGATGAGGGTTGAGACCACCATCAGCACCGTAAAAAGCGGGTTGGCCCACCCATAAAAGAAATAGCTGATCAGGGTCAGTAACAAATGCTGCCCCCGCCGGGGCATAAGGTAATACAGCGCCAGCGCACAAGGCAGAAAATAGAAAATGAAGAGATGGGAACTGAAAACCATGACGACGAGATTCTTTGTTACTTCAAAATGACCTATCGGTCACCTGGAAGATTCGGACCTTTGATGAACGGCCTCATGGGTTCTCACAGACACCGATGGCAAAATTAAAAAGGCTGGGGCACGGTTCTTCAAACTGTATGATGTGTTAACCGTAACTACCAGATGCGGTCATTACCAGAACGTGCGAAGAGGATGGAGTTACTCCGCATCTTTGTCCGACAGACGCACAAGCTTGACTTTAACCAGGGCGTAACTGGTTCCCGATTTGTCGTTCCAACCGCCATCACTTCCAAAGTCAATGGAGGCGATAGATAGTTCGGGATGAACTGATGTCAGCTCTTCGGGCAGAGGTTTTTGATCAACAACAAGATTCCCATCCACCGTGGCGTCCCAGGTATTTTTATTGAGATCGAGGACAATTTTGACATCTACGGCTGCACCCTCCATGACTGGACTGAACGCGTCGTTCAGGCCATAACCCTCCTTGTTAAACGCCAGCGCAGGCAACTTGCTGACATGAAGGGAAACTGTCAGAGGTGCACCAGAGGCATCGACGAGACCAAATTTCATTCGTCCTCCGTCAACCGGAGGGGAAAGGGGAATGATGGTATACTCGAGTTCATAGATGCCTTTTGCGCCTGCCCCTGCTGGAGAGAATTTCCACTCCAGCTTGGCAGAAGCTGCCAATTGAGGATTCTCTTGATTCTCTTCTATCTCGAAAATAACAAGTGGCTCCTTGTACTCACCGATGCCTTCCATCTGATGAATGATTTTCGACGGCTCTTGAAGGTTCGTCGAAGTGGGGTTTTTGATCGGATAAGAATCAGCAGCCTCAACAATCAATGGCAACTCACTTTCACCTTTTTCACGAAATTCACTGAGAATTATTTCTTGGTCTCCTTTAAGGTGGGATGACATAAGAAACACAGCGAGAATGACGTAGTATGGGTGAGGGGACATATAGTTATCAGATGATGCCTTGAACTCTGAACAAAGGTCTATGTTTTTAAGTTTCTGAGTACGGAAGAAATGATTTGAGGCCAATAAAAAAGAGGGCAAGG
>JBGTLQ010000119.1:0-10675 GCA_041744075.1 Terrimicrobiaceae bacterium | reverse complement strand
GCGGGCAAGGGACTGCCGCGCCCTACCCCTGAAAAAATGACGTGTCCTCCATAGCTTTAGCGAAGGAGGAGCTGGCGCGAGCGTGAAGCACCCTTAGATGGTAGGGCTGGGCAGTCCCTTGCCCGCCCACTTATCACATGTGAGTGATTATGTTGGATTGAAGATTCTAAAAACGAGGGTTAAACCCATAAATTCACTCACGTTTAATCACACCCCCAACAAACTGGTCTGGAAAAAAGGTTTCCGATTGGCGGCTTGTTGGTCAAGACTCACGCCATCAGCCATTCATCTCGAAGTGTGTAGCCAAGACCGGAGCCAACGCGGAAATTGCGGACTACACGTTCGACGATGCCGGGCGGCTGACAAAAAAAGTGCTGCCCAACGGGCTGGAAACGGTTTACGAATATAATGATGCCAATTGGGTGACACCAATGGAAATACATCCCGAAGTGAATCGAAGCACTGGGAAATGCGAAGATCGACTCCCGAAGGGAGCCGGAACGGGCTGTCGCTCGGGTGGAGCGGCAGATCAAACCGCCACTCCAACGAACGTGCTGCAGAGTTTTCAATACGGATATGATAAAGTGGGCAACCGGACCTGGGTGAAATACAAGACCGGGAGCGGGGATGTTTATAAATATGACGAAACTTATCAGCTTGTCGGCGTGAAATACGGGGTTTCCAATCCCGAGGACGGCTACGATCTGGCCGTGGCCACCACACGGGAAGTCACCTATGGGTATGACGCGCTCGGGAACCGGCTGCGCGTGACAGATGAGGCAACAATGACCGATTACTACGCAAACAACCTGAACCAATACACGCAGGTTGGTGCCAACACGGATTTCACCTATGACACCAATGGGAACCTCACAGGAGATGGCACGTGGACCTTCGGATATGACCGCGAGGCACACCTCATTTCCGCCAGCAAAAGCGGGACCAGCGTGACCTACCAATATGATACACTCGGGAGACGGATCGCGAAAAACGTGAATGGCACAATCACGAATTTTGTATATTCCGGCCAAGACCTCATCGAGGAGCGTGATGCCACGAATGCCGTCACGGCCAAATATGTCTATGCCGGAGGCATTGACAATCCGGTGAAAGTCATCAAAGGTGCAAACACCTACTACTACCAGCAGGATGCTCTCGGGAATGTGACAGCTCTTACCGATAGTTCAGGGGCTATTTTCGAAACATACACATATGACGCCTTCGGTAAGCCAAAAATCAAGGATGGCTCAGGTGCCACCATGTCCACGTCGAGTCAGCCGTTTCTGTTCACGGGGCGGGAGTTTGATGTCGAGACAGGTCTGTATCATTACCGAGCCCGTGCCTACTCACCGGAACTTGGTCGCTTCATGCAAGTTGACATGCTCGGAATAGAAGCTGATCTTGTAAACTTTTATAGATATGTTGCCAATAGACCAGTGCGATTTGTTGACCCATGGGGGTGGTGTGCTGAAAATCCCAACACCCCGAGTGTAGATGACCTAGGAATCGAGGGATCGCTGGATGCGTTGGATAAATCGGTGAATGATCCAGAGGAAAGAGAATTCTGCGGTATGATTTGTGAGAAATGTGAGGACGGTAAGAAAGTGCGATTCCGTACTCCTGCGGTACCGGGAAATAGGAAACAATGTTGGCCTTGGCAATCACCATGTCCATCTGGAAGCGATGAAATTGGAGCCTACCACAATCATCCAAACCACGGGAGAGGGCCGTTGAGCCCCCAAGACCATGAATTGTCAAGACGTTTATCGTTAAAAAATGGTCGAACGTGCCCGGTTTATATGGGCAGGCACCCTCGTTCATCGGATCCAAACGCTCGCGAGGTTCAAAAAACCACTGGTTCTGCAGGTAGCGCTACAACAATCTTTTAAAGATGAATTATCATAAGGCTTTCATTTTTTTGTTCCTAGCTTTTGTAGGAATTATAGCATGCGTTTCTGTTGGTTTATGTGAATCGAAAATTACTCCAAAACTGATTGAGGTTCCAATGGTTAGACTTTTAGCTGTGCCAGAACGTTTTGAAAACAAGCGAATTATGACAGTAGGATATCTGGTTTATGAGTTTGAAAATGAGGCAATTTATTTGGACAAATCATTTTCAGAAATTAATAGCAGTCTCTCCGGTATATGGGTTGATTTAACCAGCAAGGTTGAACAACAAGATCCAAGTGCAGAGGCCCCTTTTAAATTCATGCCTACACATAACTATCGTGGTTGGGTTGAAATTGTTGGAGTGTTTAGATCAGGAAATAATGGACATTTTGGGCTCTTCTCAGGAGAAATTCATGATATCGAAGCCATAATCCCTTTGGAAGTTGATCGCAAGGAGCGAAAATAATCCAAGTGTTGTGACGCTTTTTTGAAACCGCCAATGAAATTGGTCCTGAAAACGACTGAGACTCGCGACTCCCTTGCGCTATGTCCGATTGATTGAAAAGATATGGGTTCAATACACAGGGTTTGATGGACAGCATCAAGACCGGAGCCAATGCGGCAATTGCGGACTACACGTTCGACGATGCCGGGCGGCTGACAAAAAAAGTGCTGCCAAACGGGTTGGAAACGGTTTACGAATACAACGATGCCAACTGGGTGACCAAGATCACCCTTCGCCAAGCCGCCACTCCTACCAACGTGCTGCAGAGTTTTCAATACGGATATGACAATGTCGGCAACCGGGTCTGGGTCAAATACAAGACCGGGAGCGGGGATGTTTATAACTATGACGAAACCTATCAGCTTGTCGGCGTGAAATATGGAGTTTCCAATCCCGAGGACGGCTACGATCTGGCCGTGGCAACCACACGGGAAGTCACCTACGGGTATGATGCGCTCGGGAACCGGCTGCGCGTGACTGATGAGGCGTCAATGACCGATTATTACGCAAACAATCTGAACCAGTACACGCAGGTTGGAGCGAACACGGATTTTACCTATGACGCCAACGGGAACCTCACGGGCGATGGCACATGGACCTACGGGTATGACCGCGAGGGGCACCTGATTTCCGCCAGCAAAAGCGGGACCACCGTGACCTACCAATACGATGCCCTCGGGAGGCGGATCTTGAAAAACGTAAATGGCACGATCACGAATTTTGTGTATTCCGGCCAGGATTTGATCGAGGAGCGGGATGCCACAAATGCCGTCACGGCCAAATACGTTTATGCCGGAGGCATCGACAATCCCGTGAAGGTCATCAAAGGCTCCAACACTTACTTCTATCAGCAGGATGCCCTCGGAAATGTGACCTCTCTCACCGATGGCACGGGAGCGATTGTTGAATCCTACACGTATGACACCTTTGGCGAGCCCAAAATCAAGGATGGCTCGGGAACGATAATCTCCACGCCCACTCAGCCGTTCCTTTTCACGGGGCGGGAGTTTGATGTGGAAACGGGGCTTTATCACTACCGCACCCGCGCTTATTCACCGGATTTAGGTAGGTTCATCCAGCCGGATTCGATTGGGTTTTGGGGAAGGGACTTAAATCTTTATAGATATGTTGCCAACGATCCCGCGAATAGGATTGACCCAGAAGGGCTTCAATCACCAACGGTAAGTATGCCGCCGATTCCGTCTGCACTCGATCTCACGCCGCCACCTACACCCGCTCCACTACCAACGCCACCTCCAGGGCCCCTACCGCCTCCGCTGAACTTGCGCCCCTCTGAATATGAGGTAACTTGCAGATATTCTTGCTCGCTGGGAGATCAGAATGAAACAACATGTTTCTACAATTGTCAGAGGATATCAGGTCCACCCAATATTTGTGGAGCTCGCCCTTACCAAAGTAGTCTAGGGGAATGCGAGGGAGAATGTGATGGACATTTATTTGTTGAGGAAGACGTTGCGGTGCCCAATTAATGAGACGATCAAAATGATAAGTAGACATATATTTTTCTGGGCTCAAATACTCCTCCTCATCGGATTCGATAAGGGGATTGCATCCTCTAACGTGCTTAATTTCTTTCACGCTAAAGATGTGCTGGAATGGAAGTCTGAAATGGGCCTTGCGATATATCAAGCAGGCACTAAAACTCAGATTTCCGACCATGCGGGATTTGAATGGACGCTTTCTTTTCCATTTAGAGTTGATGGTGCCGTCGAATTAAAATCGCGTTCGGAACTGATTCTTCGCATAGTACGATGGCGGGGTGATGGTTTCGACTACGCCTTTTTGGTTAAGATCGCGAAACGAAGCGATGGTTTGGAGGTCGTCGCTCCAGTTCATGCTCAGGAGTTTATGAAGGCACGTGATGAATGGATTGACTCCATATCCGTTCCTCTAGCAGAACGCGATACGCTCATCGTGCTGTTGGCAAAATTTGGTGAATGGTCCGGCGGTCAAAGATCTGTTCATCGAGAGTGGAGATATTGGGACTTTGAGACAGGCCAACTTGGGGAAGTATTTCGCGGAGAAGTGCAACCTTCTAAGTTCATCGAATAGAGTATGGCTTAGCCTTGTGACAATTCCATCCAAAGCAAGAGCACTGCCAAAAGCGGTAGGCGCACGAGAATGCTTCTTGCTACTAACGGTCGGCTGAAGGCGGAACGGTGTTCGATTATCACTCTCGAAAAAAAGACGCAAGAAATACGATGGGATTTGACATGCTATCCATTCGAACACGAGTGATGGTGCTGCTGGTTCTGATCGGGCTCCAGGCGTGGGTTCTGTTTTATTGGTTTAAAAATCGCTTTGGAACTTCCACGGATACTCCCAATGCTGATTCTTGGGTCTCTATTTGGTTCTTAGCACCGGGGATAGCCTTCTTTATTTTTTCAGCATTCATAATTATTCTTTTCTTTCGCAGGGAGAAAAATGGGCGTCATCACTACTCATCCTGGCCGACAAGTTTCATTCTGATTATGTCAGTTTTTTGTTCATTCATCATAGCGATTGGCGACCAGCCTCTTTGGACAGTGTCAATACCATTCCTTCTTCTCTACAGCGCGAAATTGAGCAAACCAACGGCTTCATGAACTCACGAGTCAACCACGGTGCAACGATTAATCCTTTTTCTGAGAAAATGTTGGACTCTCATTTCCGGCCTTGGCACTATCTACGCGAAATGAGGAATTTAGCGCTGATCGTCATTGTTTTTGCAATAATTTCCGGCTCTGGAATTGCACAGGATGTTTCTGTTCGAGTGATTGGCAAAGAGAAGTCCTCCGAATTGATTTTGGTAGGTCGGACCTGGCACAAGGATTTGCCGGAGCGGCTCAAGGTGCGTCTGAGGGCAACAAAAGAAACACCAACTGCGGGCATGATTTTCAGCGCCTATTTTTATGATGATAAAGGATCCCTCATCCGCGCCCAAAAAGGTCCAAACATGGTTTGGGCGAAAACAAAGCGAGGGGTCGAGGAGGTCGGTGTGCCAGAAACCCTCGAGTCAGCGCGTGCGTCGGAAGTGTTTCTCGCGCTCACGGAGGATCTAAAAGCCCTTCGCACGACAATCGTTGTGTTCGGAGATCCCGGCAAACCCGTAGCAGACATTTATCCTAGCGGAAAAAAGATTGAGGACTTCGAATTTCCTGAGAAGGAAGCGGTGCTTGGCGCGAATTAAAAACTCACTGTTTCATTCATGAGACGATTCCAACCAAAGCATGAGCAATGCGAAAAGCGGTAGGCACACGAGGAAGCTTCTTGCTACGAACGGTTGGCTGACAAAAAAAGTGCTGCCCAATGGGCTGGAAACGGTTTACGAATATAACGATGCCAACTGGGTGACCAAGATCATCCTTGACGCGCCCTACCGGTGTGACGGAGAGGGTTGGCGCAGGCGCGAAAGGATCTTAGGAAGGTAGGCGATCCTTCGCCGTCCGTGGTGTGAGGAGGAGAAGTCGGCGGTCAAGGGACTGACGCGCCCTACCCGGGGTGACGGAGAGAGCTGGCGCACACGCGATGCGGCCATTGGATGGGGGTCACACTCATGGGGTCACAAGTCGATGATTGCCAGTTGACTCGCTCCGCTCCCGGAAAGTCTTGCCCTTGGGTTGCTTTGGGCGGGAGGCCCATGCCCCCTGATAACCCATGCCTCCCAATTCCGCTCGTTTCGGACCCCATCGCCATGACCTGAGACGCAAAAAAAAGGTTTCCGATTGGCGGCTTGTTGGTCAAGACTTGCGCCATGATCCAGACATCTCGCAGTGTGTTGCCATTTCCGGATTTCCAAGCTGAAGAATCCCCGATCCGCAGCTTGGAAGAAGCGGTCGTTTCCGCCCAAGACAATCTCCTGCGTCAGCAACGACCCGATGGGCATTGGGAAGCGGAACTGCTCGTGGACAGCACACTCTGCTCCGATTATTCGTTGGCGATGCATTGGCTGGGTGAAGTGGACCCCATCATCCAAAAAAAATGCAGCGACCACATTCGCCGCCGCCAATTGCCAGATGGTGGGTGGAACATTTTTATCGATGGTCCCAGCGAGATCAATGCCTCGGTGAAGGCGTATTTTTCCCTTAAGCTCGCCGGCGATTCGCCCGAAGCGCCTTGGATGCGCGAGGCCCGCGCCAACATCCTCCGCCTTGGTGGCATTCCCCAAATGAACACCTACGGCAAACTCTACCTCGCCCTGCTGGGCCAGTTTCCATGGAAGTTCCTTCCAGCCATCCCCCCCGAAATCTTCCTCCTTCCAAACTGGTTCTTTTTCAACTTGGCGGAAATGTCGTCCTGGACGCGCGCTATCATCGCCCCCCTCACGATCCTCAATCATTTCAAACCCACCCGCGCCCTGCCCCAGGACAAACAACTCCACGAGTTGTACCCTGCCGGCCTCGAAAACACCGACCTCTCGCTCCGCAAAGATCCCCGCTTCTGGGCATGGCGGAATTTTTTCCTGCGCTGTGATCAGGGATTAAAAATGTACGACCGACTCCCGGTTCACCCTCTTCGTGAGAAGGCCGTCAAAGCAGCCGAGTCTTGGATGGTCGAGCGCATGGGCGATGGAAGCGAAGGGCTTGGGGCGATTTTTCCCTCGATGCTCAATGGCATTATGGCCCTTCGAGCCCTTGGTTACGAGGCTTCCCACCCCATCGTCAAAAAGGCGAAAAAGGACATGGAAGGCCTGTTTGTTGATGACGAAGCTGATTTCCGCATCCAGCCCTGCCTGTCCCCGGTTTGGGATACGGCGATCACCACCCTGGCTCTCGCGGAGTCCGGCCTGCCAAAGGATCATCCCGCGCTTGACCAAGCTGCCACATGGCTCGAAGAGCGAGAGGTGCGTTTTCGCGGCGATTGGGGGATCAAAAATTCCCACCCCGAACCCAGCGGCTGGGCCTTTGAGCATCATAACAAATTTTATCCGGATACCGATGATACGATGATGGTGCTGATGGCGCTTTGGCATTTGCGCGAGCGTGGCGAACAATTCGAACGAGCCCTGGCATGGCTTCTCTCGTTCCAATGTCAGGATGGTGGCTGGGCTGCCTTTGATAAAGATGTGACCGCCCCATGGCTTGAACACGTGCCGTTTGCTGATCATAATGCGATACTTGACCCCACCTGCAGCGATCTCACGGCGCGCGTGCTCGAATTGCTCGGGCTGATTGGATTTGACCGAAATCGTCCCGAAGTGCTCCGTGCGGTGGCCATGTTACGACGGACCCAGGAAGATGACGGGTCATGGTATGGCCGCTGGGGTGTGAATTATATTTACGGCACATGGCAGGCCCTGCGCGGCCTTGGGGCCATTGGCCAAAACATGGACCAAGAATGGATCCGCCGTGGTCGCGATTGGCTTGAGAGTTGTCAGAACGACGACGGAGGATGGGGAGAAACCCCCGAATCCTACAATTTTCCAACCCTCAAAGGCCTCGGCCCCAGCACCCCAAGCCAAACCGCTTGGGCGCTTATGGGCCTTTGCGCCTGCGGTGATCCCCGCAGGGAATCCATCCGCAAAGGCATCGCGTATTTGATCCGCACCCAGCTCCCTGACGGAAGTTGGGCCGAAGATTACACCACGGGCACTGGCTTCCCGTGTGTCTTCTACCTCAAATACGAGATGTATCGTCAGCACTTCCCACTCCTTGCTCTCGCGACATACGACAAAATGCTGCATCCTGCGGATTGATGTCCGCCGGAGACGTGCCACAGTGATGGCATGAAAAGATTTCTGCTCGCTGCGGTTTTGATGCCATCCTCGTTGTTTGCGGCGTTGCCTGACAGCGTCGTGTTCGTAAGCCCCTCAAAATACAAAGCCCTCATCGAGCGGGGGGTTCGCGAAAACTGGAAAGCCCTCCCCATTGGTGACCGAACTGTCAAGGCCGGCTTGGCCCTTGTCGGCACACCCTACAAAAACTTCACCCTCGAACTCCACGACCGCATCGAAACCCCCTGCGCCAATTTTTCCGGCATGGATTGCTGGACCTTCTTTGAAATAGCCCTTGCCACCGCCCGCGTCCTCAAAACCTCAGATAACCCCACACAAAAAGAATTCCTCCGTGCGATTGAAATTGATCGCTACCGGGGCGGCAAGTGTGATGGCACCTTCGCCTCCCGCCTCCACCACCTGGAGGACTGGATTCAGGACAACCAGCGACGGGGTCTCGTTAAAGACATCACCCCCTCCCTCCCAGGAGCCAAAAAAATCACCCGCTCCATGAACTACATGGGAGGCAAAGGTTCGCGTCATTTCCGTCAACTCCGGGCCAATTCGTCGCTGGTCCCCAAACTCGCCAAAGTCGAAAAAGACCTTTCCGCTCGCGGCATTTGGTATGTGCCCAAACGTTCCGTCCCTGCCGCCGAAAAACACCTCCGCAATGGCGACATTATCAGCATCGTCACCACCTGGCACGGATCCTACACCTCCCACGTCGGCCTCGCTTACCGCGACAGCAAAGGAACCCTCCGCTTCCTCCATGCCTCGCGAAACGAAAAGAAAGTCCTCGTCGATTCCCGCCTCAGCGACTACCTCAACCGCTACTCCCTCCACGCCGGCATCATGGTCGCCAGACCAAACGAGATGTGAGTTTGACCGAGATCTTCGCAGAGGAATTTTGGGACAAATTTCTTTGGATGGAGGAGCTTTTTAAACAAAAGGACGCAAAGGAAGCAAAGGTCCGGAGCAAAACAAAGCTTTAACCACAGATTACTCAGAATACACAGATTCAGAGAGAGCCGTTGAGGATCAGCTTTGATTTTTACTTCAATATTCGCATTTCTCAAACCTTGCTTTAATAGCATCTAATCGTCTTGGAACCGTCCTCGTCATCTCAGTTCATAGAGGCTCAGTGGGCACGGTCTTCCCGACCGTGTAATGACGGCAACATCTCGGTTGTCCCCCTTTTGCTTTTTATGGCTTTGACCCTTCCATTGTCCGCTGAGACGCCCACAAAGCCTGATATCAATCAAGCAGCGGTGAAGCGGCATGAGGCACTTCAATCCGAGGGCGAAGGCTTGGTGCTTGTAGAGACCCGCCACCCTTCCTCACCCTCCCAGCCTGTCCAGTGGCGAAAGCGCTGCACTCCCGGGGCGACCCAAAACATGAGTATAGATCATCGTCGTGGAGACATCATTATGCCCCAGCAACTCCTGCACGGTGCGGATGTCCGCCCCTGCTTCGAGCATGTGCGTGGCGTAAGAATGCCTGAGCGTGTGGGCCGTGATCTTTTTGGTTTGCCCTGACCGCTTGGAAGCCACGGCCAAGGCTTTGCTGATGGTGTTATCATGCACATGATGCCTGCGGATAGTGCCACCCCGCGGATCGACGCCAAGACTCTTGGAGGGAAACACCCACTGCCACGCCCATTCCTTGCCCGCATTGGGGAATTTTACGGAAAGCGCATCCGGCAGCCACACCCCTGGCACATCGGCCGCGCGGTCACCCTCATGCAGAATCCTCACCCTTTCCAAATGCATCCGCAGCGGCTCCCGCAGCTTGTCGGGCAACATCACCACCCGGTCCTTCCCCCCCTTGCCATCCCTCACAAGGATTTGATGACGGTCAAAATCCACATCCTTCACCCTTAGCCTCAGACCTTCCATCAGCCGCATCCCCGACCCATAAAGGAGCTGACAGATCAGCGCCACCGTGCCTTCCAACGCAGCCAAAAGCCTGCGAACCTCATCCTGTGACAACACCACCGGCAGACGACTCGGACGCTTCGCGCGCACAGAATCCACCTCCCCCAAGGCACGCCCAAGAATCTCCCCATAAAAAAACAACAACGCCGAAAACGCCTGGTTCTGAGTGCTGGCCGACACCCCCCGCTCGACCGCCAAATGTTCCAAAAACCGACGCACCGCCACTTCGTCCGCCCCATCAATCCCCTGCGGCACATTCCCGTCACACCACGCCAGAAATCGCGTCATCCACTGCATGTAGGCTTCCTCCGTGCGCAAAGCATAATGCTTAACCCGCAACGTCCGTCGCGCCTGTTCCAACAACCCCGCACGTCCCCCCACTGAGACCGCTGGCCCCGCGCCTGCGGGGCCGGCATCACAAGATTGGCCAATGCGTTGGGGCAACGTCCCCGCGACATCATGCAAAGCCACCTCACCCGCCGCCCGCGACCCGTCACCCTTCACTTCCTGCACATGGGACGTCTTCACCCGAAACACCGGACCCTCATGCCCGAATTTATCAAGCCCCCACCGCCAGTGATCCACCTCGGCCACAAACACATCCAATGCCATCCGCGCCTGCTCCTTGGCAAA
>JBGTLQ010000118.1:0-20026 GCA_041744075.1 Terrimicrobiaceae bacterium | reverse complement strand
TCCGACAGTCGCTCAATAGAACCGGATACGCCTCGCTGACGATCGTGAAATGAGAAGCTCGCTCTTGAGAGAAACTGCCGCAATGACGGATCAGAATCGACCTCCGATTGCAGGAGCGAGTCAGGCTCCGGGTCAGGGACTCTGTCTCGATACTTTTTGAGGATGATGTAACGATGGTTGGAACGTGGGTGAGCGTTGAAAACGGCGGCTGCGCGTTTCAATAGTTCGAGTTCGTCGACCGCGTGATTGTAATAGTAGCCGTCGATCAACCGTTCACAAGCGTCCCCATCCGGCCGTGGAATTGTGGAGACGTGCCCGCAAGACTCACAAACCACATCCAACTCGGTGTAATTGCCAATCTCGCTGTGTGCGTCGAAGATCATCGATTTCTAGAGCGAACGTCCCCAGTCAGGAATCACCGCTTGCTTCTGGCATGGTTCCTGCCCGCGAAGCGGAGTTAGCAGGAGCCATGCCAGAAGTCCCGAAGGGACGGTGATTTGCTGGACTGGCCTGTTGGGATTATTTTGTCTCGTTGTCACGGTCGAAAAATTCCATCATGCCCTTAACAAGGATCATACAATATCGGGACTCGCCAATAAAATGGAGAGTAGCAACATTCGGAGGGCGACCTGGCTGTTCGGATGCCCATTTAACCTGGGTTTCATACAGCTCGGATCTAACAACTTTGTAGGGATATTTCCTGGTAGCGGCTGAGCCATCAGTCTTGATGATGGTCATTGTATCGGCGTCAAAGATTACTTTCGTCACTCCAAACTGAGCACGAACCTCTGCGGCTTTTTCGGGGTTCAGCGTATCGATGACTGGATTCGAAACCTTGATGCTCAGATCTCCATTGGAAATCCACGTCCCAATGTGTTGCGTCTTTACGGATTCTGACTGCGCCCAAAGTCTGGACGCCGCACAGAAAAGGAGGATAGCTGCTAATGGAGCGATTCGCATATTGTCTCCCAACAGTGTTATTGAACAACACGCTGTAATTTACCAGCAAATGCAGCGTGTTGTAAAACTCCTACAAATGCGGCACCGAAGGGCAGACTTCGTCCATGACGCACCATTGAGTCTTACTAACTCCATGGAAACCCCTATTCAAGAAAATTCAGGATGGCAGCTGTGCTGTGGGTTCAGGCCATGGGTTGAGACGGATAGTTCGATGGCATACCGTTCATATGAACGGTATATTGGAATTTTGATCAAGTTATTTTTTTGGTAAGGGGCAGGGCGGGTAAAAGTGGAGGGTAGCGGGTTCTGAAACCCTGTGCTCTGTGGTTCAATTTCTTATCCCCTTTTGTTCTTACCCCAGGTTCAATCACACCCCTACCCCGCGTCTCTTGCGATGAGGTGAATCGAGGGGGCTTTGATGAGGGCGAGGACCGTGCTGCCAACATTCAGTTCCAATTCCTGAAACGAAGGGCGGGTGATGAGGGCTGTGAGAGGGAACCCGGCATCCAAGGCGATTTGCATGAGCGGACTGCCTTCATGGATCGCGACAACGCGGGCGGTGAGGCGGTTGCGGGCGCTGGTGAGGGTGGTGTCAGGGTTTTGAAGGGTCACGTCCTCCCCGCGGATGCTGACAAACACCGCTTTGGTGCGATCAGGAATAGCGAGGGCAACGATTTTGGTGGTGCCAATTTCCACGGTGGCCAGCCCGTCATTTTCGTTCACCACGCGGCCTGGCAGCAGGGTTTCGATGCCGAGGAAGCGTGCCACGTCCCCGGCCACGGGGCGTCCGAAAACGGTGGCTTTGTCGCCTTGTTGAATGATTCGACCATCAAGGAGGACGCTCATTGTTTGTGCCAAAAAATAGGCCTCTGAGAGGTCGTGTGTGACGAGCAGCACGGTGAGCCCCCGTTGTTGTTGCAGGTCCCGCATGAGCCACCAGAGCTCTCGTCGAAGACTTTCATTGAGGGCCGTGAACGGTTCATCGAGCAGAACGACTTTGGGCTGACTGGCCAGCGCTCTTACGATCCCCACCCTCTGACGCTCCCCTCCAGAAAGTGTCTCCGGTTTGCGGTCGAGCAGTCGGCTGATCCCAGTGGCCTCGACGAGTTGATCAATGAGGGGCTGAGCCGTCTCTAAGGAAATCCGCCGGGCTCGTGGACTGTAGACAAGGTTTTCGCGGACGGTGAGATGAGGAAACAGCCCAAGGCTTTGCGGAACATACCCGAACCCGCGTTGTTCAATGGGCAAACGCGTGATGTCTTTTTCACCGAGAAGGATGCTTCCACTCTGAGCGGGCAGCACGCCAAGCAACGCCTGAAGCAATGTGCTTTTTCCTGAGCCTGAGGGTCCAATGACGGCATGACACTCCCCTTCTGTCAGGGTGAAGCTGATGTCTTGGATGCGGAAGGCGCCTGCGGCGGAGGTCAACTTTTGGATTTCAAGCATGAGCCTTGCCTCCCATCAATCGACGTGTGAAGTGCAGCGATGTCAGTCCGATCACGACTAGCACAAGAATCAGCGCGACCGTTCCCTCGATATCTGCGGATGACAACCGGAGAAAAATGGCAATGGGCAGCGTCTCGGTGCGCATGGCCATTGTGCCAGCAACCATGATTGTTGCTCCGAATTCCCCAAAGGCCTTGGCCCATGCGAGGATAAAGGCCGCGAGGAGGCCACGTCGCGCCAGGGGCAGGGTCACTGAAAAAAAAGCATGACGGGGCGAAGCACCAAACGTTCTGGCGATGGTTTCCATTTCCTCGGGTACGCCATCGAAGGCGGTTTTTAGAAGGCGGGTCGCCACGCCGAGGATGGTTACAAACTGCGCGAGGACAATCCCGGCAAAAGCAAAAACAAATTGGATCGCATGGGTTTGGATCCAGTCGCCCAGAGGATTGTTAAAAAAAATCAAAAGCATCGCTCCGAGGGCGGCTGGGGAGACGATGATGGGGAACTCCAACATCGTGTCCACCAAGGAACGTCCTGGAAAGCGGAACCGGGAGAGGGCATAAGCTGCCGGCACGGCAACCACCAAAGCCAACACGGCGGCCAGGGTTGCGGTCATGAGCGAAAGCCGAATGGAAAACAGCGTGCGCTCCGACCAAAGCGCGTTAGTCAAAGAAGCCCCATCAAAAAACCACCCAAGGGAGAGGATCAGCCCTCCATAAAGCAGGAGAACCGCCAAGGCTGCGGCAATGGTTGTGGTTCTGAGGTTCATGATGACGGAAGAGCCATGGTCATTTTAAATACCGCCGTGGAGAGAACAGAAAGAACTGAGGTTACCATGAAGAGCATGAAGGACATGAAGGGAAGACTTCCGAAGAGTTGCTACGGCACAGACGGCTATCCGCACCAGATAGATGAGCGAGATCAATAACCTTCCTTTCCTTAATGCATTAAACTTCATGCTCTTCATGTCCTTCATGGTGAATCCTATTACGGAATAGAGGGTCATTTTTTGATCCAAGTATCAGTTACAACATATTCGCCGCCGACTGGTTTTTTCTCGCCAATGTAGGACGCGGCCTCGTCGGCTGTGGCAAAATAATGATGCTTGGCATAAACCGCCTGGCCTTCGGGACCTGTCAGAAAGTCGATGAATGCTTGGGCGGCTTCGCGGTTTTTGGTGAACTTTGAGATAGCGATGGGGATGTATCCGATGCGGGGGATTTCGTCCTTGTTGAGGGGAATCGTTTCGATGCGCTCGGGGTCCCAATGCTCAAAAACGCTCCATCCAATCACCGCATCGGCCATTTTTAAGGAGATCGCGGTCGCGGTTTTTTCGCAGGATTCGGTGTAGTTCACGAGGTTCTTTCGGAAGGCGATCAACTCCTCGGGGGAAAATTGATTTCCCAGAATTTCGACCGCATAGGCGCCGACACACACGCCTTCAGGGTTTGCGATAGCAACTCGGAGTCCGGGCCGGGTGAGATCTTTGAGCCTGCGAATTTGGTGTGGATTGCCTTTCTGCACATTGATCGCTGACACCAAATAAACGATCACCTTCTCGGATTCGGGGAAAACATCGCCATCGCGTTTGGCTTTTTCCATATAATCCGATGAACCTGGGAAGTAGAGATCTCCCCGTTTTGCGAGCTTCATCTGCGAGAGCACATATCCCGACCCGCCAAAAACCAACTCCACTTTGGTTCCGGTTTTGAGTTCGTAAAGCCGGGCTGCTTCTTCCGTGGGAGGTTTGGAAGCGGCACCGACATAGGCCAGCAGCGGTTCGGCGGCGTGTGCGCCAATGGAGGTCGCTAGAAAACCCAGCGCCGCACACAAACCAGCCATGACGCTAAGTTTGAAGGAGCAAATATTGTGAGGCACAAAAAAGAGAAGCAGTGATTTTGGATTTCGTCAATTTTGGTGAGGGCCTAGAGCCTGTTATGCACTTTGGCGGGAATCAATGTGGGAAGTTGATAGTGATGGCTTTGACTCTGAAAATGTCTAGAAAGGCTACGCTCCCGAAATAAATCATGAACCGGGTTCTGGAAATGCTTCAGGCCATGCGGAAATCCAACAAGCTGTGCTTGCCCGACACGTTTTCCGTGCTATAAAGATCTTCCACTCAAAAACCCCAACAAACCCTATGGGCAGAATTTACTCCAATATCGTCGAAACCGTGGGCCGCACGCCCCTCGTGAAGCTCAACCATGTCACCGAAGGTCTGAACGCGACCATCGCTCTCAAATGCGAATTTTTTAATCCGCTTGGCAGCGTCAAAGATCGTATCGGCGCGGCTATGATCGAGGACGCCGAAAAACGGGGGATCCTCACCAAGGACACCGTCATTGTTGAACCCACCAGCGGAAACACCGGCATTGCCCTCGCCTTTGTAGCAGCCGCCAAGGGTTACCGTCTGATCCTGACCATGCCGGAAACCATGAGCCTCGAACGTCGCACGCTTCTGGCCATGCTTGGAGCCAAATTGGTGCTCACGCCCGGGGCAGAAGGAATGAAAGGGGCCATCGCCCGCGCTGAACAAATTGTCAGCGAAACCCCAAACGCCTGGATCCCCCAACAATTCAACAACCCCGCCAACCCGGCCGTGCATGCCCGCACAACGGCTGAGGAGATTTGGGAAGACACCGACGGAGCCGTGGACATCCTTGTCGCCGCCGTTGGAACCGGTGGCACGATCACCGGCTGCGTGGAGGCCATCCGACCTCGCAAACCTTCCTTCACCGCCATTGCCGTGGAGCCCAAAGATTCACCCGTCATTTCACAAACCCTCGCCGGTCAACCCGTGAAACCCGGACCCCACAAAATTCAGGGCACGGGCGCCGGTTTTGTGCCAAACAACTTGCACCTCAAAGGCTCCAGCGGAGAAGATCAAATCACCGAATGTATCCAAGTGAGCAATGACGATGCTTTTGCCATCGCGCGTCGCCTTGCGAAGGAAGAAGGTATTCTTGGTGGGATCAGCACAGGCGCAAACGTCTGGGCTGCCATCCAAGTGGCCAAACGCCCTGAAAATGCTGGAAAGCTGATTGTCACCGTGGCCTGCTCGACAGGTGAGCGTTACCTGAGCACGGCCTTGGCAGAAGAAGCCCGTGGAGAAGTCGGAGGCTGACCCATGGCCACGGAACAACCCCTTCCTGCAGACGAAAGAATTTATACCGATGAGAGCTTCGGCATTGAACTCTTTTGGGAGAAAAATAAAACAGCCATCCTATTGGGCGTTGCAGCGGTTATCGCGCTGGCCTTGGCGGTCGCCATTTGGTTTTACCGTCAGCACACCATTGCTGAAGAAGCCCAAAATGCCTTTGCCGTGGCAAACACCCCGGACGCGTGGCGTGACGTGATTACTAAATTCCCTCACTCCATGCCGGCTGCCTCCTCCCGCTTGCTGCTTGCAGAATCTTTGCGGGAAAGCGGCGAACTGAAGGGCTCGACGGAAGCGTATTCCGAATTTCTGGCTGAGGTGCCAAAAACCAATCCTCTCCATGGACTGGCCCTCCTCGGCCTGGCCCAAAATGCCTCTGCAGGCGGCAGTATGGATGAGTCGCTTCAATATCTGAAAGAAGCCGCCGCGTCATCGTCCTCATACGCCGCAGAACTAGCCCTCCTGTTGGAAGGACGCCAACTCGCCGAAGCAGGCAAATATGCGGAAGCCCGAGCCATCTACGAATCTATCCCCACAGAGTTCCCCAACTCGCTCGCTGCAAGGATCGCCCTTTCTCAGATCGAACAAATCGCCATCATCGATCCCACACCTCCCAAAAAGGATTAATCAGGTCGCTGCTTTCAGGTCGGCCCCGATGATTTCATAGCTCGTATCATAGGCCAGCACCTTGGGGTCAGGGTCCACCCCTTGGGATTTGCACCAAGCGGAGTAGAGATCCGGCCCTGAATTCTCACGCGTTGCGGCTCTCCTGAATCAAGCCACGTCTGGATTGAGGTTTCCTGCATCCCTGCCCGTCGAAAAATTGATGAAAGCTCTTCCAGCAAAAAGCGGTCCTATGTCATGGATGGGGCTGATCGAAATTCTTCATCATCTCTCCTTGCTGGAGGAACCCGAGGTCCTCTCCTCAAGCCGCTACCAACACGCCCGTTCCTCAAAAATTCTCAGTCGATTGGAACGGGTGATCCGCCACATCGATCAGCACTTTCGTGAGGAATTACCCCTTGCAGAAGTCGCACGGATCGCCGGCCTGACGCCGAGCTCTTTTTGCACCTTGTTGCATCCAGAGACAATGGGCATTCGACTCACCGGCGTCCTGACATTGGACGCTGAAGGTGACAGCACGGCGCGTTTTGGTTTCCAAATTGGCACCACCTTGATCACCTCCATCAGTTCATCGGTGGTCCTCCTCCCTTATTTTGTCGACCTGCTGTCTTGCCCTCCTGTTTGTCTGGAAAAGAAAAGCTTCTCTCCTGTTCGAGTGAAGTTTCCGGTCTTCTGGATTCTTAAATGATAATCCTGCCCTGAAAAACAAAGTCTGCCGGGCCGGTGAGGGTCACACTGCGGAAATCGGAATCCACGGATTGGAAGGTGACTTGGAGGGTATCTCCTCCGCGGACACGGACTTGGACAGGACTGCTCACGTCGTGGGTTTTTGCATGAGCTAGCGCAGAGGCGACAACGCCCGTGCCACAGGCCAGGGTTTCACCCTCCACACCACGTTCGTAGGTGCGAATGGCCAGGTGGCCGGGACTTTCGACCTGCACAAAATTTGCGTTGGTGCCCTTGGGAGCAAAGGCTTCATGGTAACGCGTTGCCGCCCCCTCCGCGAATACATCGACTTCCTCAAGGTGATCAACAAACACCACGGCATGGGGCACGCCGGTATTCACAAAATGGACGTCGCGCAATTGACCCTCCAGATCGAGCTGACGTGGATCTTGCCAGGAATGGGGATTGCTCATTTGGAGACAGACATTCTCACCGACAAAGCGCGCATGGATCTCGCCCGCCGGGGTTTCGAATGACAGGGATTCCACATCTTTTTCGAGCAACCGCCGCGAGAACCTCGCAAAACACCTGGCCCCATTCCCACACATCTCGGCTTCCCCACCATCAGCATTATAATATCTCATGCGGAAGTCGGCGTCGGCCTCGGCGGGCTCGACCAGGAGAACACCATCGGCACCCACACCGCGGTTCCGGTCGCAGAGCCGCGCAATCGCCTCGCCTGACAGGTCAAGCCCCCCCTGACGATTATCGATCATCACAAAGTCATTGCCCGCCCCGTTCATTTTCCAAAAATCCAATTCCATCCATTGGATATAGCAGAAATCGTCGCATTGCGCGAGTGGGAAGAGGGTTCTTGAGACCTCCAGGGCAAATGCATTTAGAGTGTTGATCTTTTTGGGTTCCAACCCGGAGGGTTCAAAAAAAATTAAATGCAATTGCCCTGTTGAGACCTCTCGTCAGCATTGCCAAGCTCAGGCCGCCTGTGAGAGGCTGAAGCATCATATAACCATCAAGCCATGAAATTTTTTACCAGCTTCAGCCGCATGAAAGAACGCGTGCGCATGTTGGAAAAGTATGTGGATGATTTGGGGAAATCGCAGCAAGCGCAGCAGATTCAGTTCGAGAAATTTCGGGACAGGCTTCATGAGGAGTCGAGCAAGAACCAGCAGGAGACTGGTCAGGAACAACATGATGACTCGAGTGAACAGATTCGCTGCCTCACTCTGGAGAGCACCAGATGGAGGGAGAGAGCCCAAATCCTTGAAGAATTGGCGCTGGCCCGTTCCCGGCGTCCAGCAGGCGCGAAAGAGGCCCTTGCACGATTGAAAAGCCCATGCGTCTCCGTGATTTTGCCAACCCATAACCGTGCCTCGACGCTTGCTGAGGCTATATCTAGTGTTCAGGCTCAAGAGTTTGAGGATTGGGAATTGGTCATTGTGGATGATGGCAGCACGGATCACACGCGGGACGTGGTGGCTCAATTTCTGAGCGATAAGCGCATTCGGTACATTGCCCAGGATCAGTCAGGCAGTGCGGGAGCCCGCAATCGTGGAATCCAAGAATCCACAGCGCCATTGTTAGCCTATCTGGACAGTGACAATATTTGGTATCCAGAATTTTTGCAGAGGGCCGTTGAATGTTTGGCGACCGAGCCCGACGTGGATTTTGTGTACGGTGCCATGGTGATGCCTCAGCCGGGACCCTTGCCCCCGCACATTGCCTGGCACCCGTTTTTTAGAGAAAAAATTCTTATGCGTGGGTTTATCGATACCAACACCATGGTTCACCGAAGGACCCTGGTGGAAAAATATGGAGGCTGGAATCCTGAGGTCCAACGCATGCAGGATTGGGATCTGGTGCTTCGCTACACGGAAGAAAAACCTGCCCACCGCCTGTCGATGTTTGCGGTTTTGTATCGCAGTGACGCAGATAACCGAATCACCACAGCTCACCCAATTGCTCACTCTCTGCTGACCATTCAGAAACAGTGGTTCCCCCCCAAGGCTCTCACCACACGTCCCAGAGTCCTTTATGCGATCTGGCACTATCCTCAACTCAGCGAAAGTTATGTTGAGAGTGAAATTCGGTGCATGCAGCGTTGGGGGGTCCATGTTGAAGTTTGGCGGACAGCAAACGGAAGCTCGACCTATCCCGTGAATGTGACCATTCATGATGGCACACTTGAGGAGGCTATCTCTGCCTGCCGCCCGGATGTCATCCACCTTCATTGGCTGAGCTTCGCCATGGGGAAAATCGCGAACCTGGCTGGTTATGGATTGCCGATCACATTGAGGCTGCATGGCTTTGATGTGACACCCGAAGGACTTGCCAATTACCTCTCCCATAAAGAAGTCACCGCCGTTTACGCTTTCCCCAACCAACTCGCTCGCTTCAACCTTTCCGACCCGCGACTCAAATCCACACCTGCGGCCTTTGATTCCACGCTTTTTCTCCCAAATCCGCAGAAAAACAACAAGCTGGTTGTCCGAACATCGGCAGGAATTCCCAGCAAAGACCTCCCGCTGTTTTTTGAAGCAGCCCGCCAGCTCCCCGAGTTCCGCTTTGTTCTGGCGGTGGTCACCTGTTACAAAAAAGAACCCTACATTCAGGAACTGCTGGCCATTCACGAAGCCATGGGTTCTCCCGTTGAAATCCACATCGATCTGCAGCGAAATGAAATTGCCAAGCTGGTGGGAGAAGCAGGTATCTATGTCCACACCCTCCTCACACCCGGCACAAAAGGCTCAACTCCGGTTGGTCAACCGGTCTCCATTGCCGAATCCATGGCGACAGGTTGCCTTTGCTTTGTTAAAGATATCCCTGATTTCTGTGACTACATAGACGAGTGCGGCAAGTCGTATGCCGATGTTGCAGATCTGGTGGAGAAAATTCGGGCAACCTTGTCATGGAGCGAGGCTGAGTGGAAAGAGGTCCGCCGAAAAGCCAGTGATCACGCCTATCGAAACCATGCCGATGTGGTCGTCTATCGGGAAATGTTTATGGATTGGGCGGGGAAGGGAACATCTCGGGTTCCGATGGAGAACAATCTTTCATAAGGCCATAATCCCGTCACGGTTCGAATCATATGGCTTAAGCGGCAAGGCCACCTTCCATGGAATCTATTGACATAAAATCCAACAAGTTTCGTGGGATTTTTGTGATTGTGCTTGTTTTGGTGACGGCGGGGTTGTTTCTCGCAGTCGCGTGGCCGTTGCTGAAAGCGATCTTTGTGGCGGCCGTCCTGAGTGGCCTGAGCAACCCCATTCAACGCAGTTTGGTGAAATTGCTGCGTGGCAAACGAGGCCTTGCGGCGGCGTTAACCGTTGTGATCGTCATGATTATTCTTTTTGGTCCGGTCAGTGCGCTTATCACCATGGTGGCCCGTCAAGCCATGGGGTTCAGCGAGCACACCATCCCTTGGTTACAGGACAATTTGGATTGGGATGGGGTGAACAGGCTCCGCGCCATGGTGACAGGAAGCGTGCCTTGGTTGGCGGATATGCTCCCAAGCACCGAGGATCTGGTCACTTCGCTCGGAACCGCGACTCAGGCGATTGGTGGCTACCTCATGGGAAAAATCACCGCAATCACCGCAGGCACGGCGGGATTCCTTTTGAGCATGTTTGTGATGTTTTATGCCATGTTCTTTTTTCTCCGTGATGGCCGAAAAATCATGGAACGCTTTCTCTATTACATCCCGATGGAGGATGATGAGAGGGATGCCATGGTTGAAAGGTTTATGTCGATCACGAAGGCCACGGTGAAGGGCACTCTACTGATCGGGTTGATCCAAGGCACGCTTGGGGGGATTGCCTTTTATGTTGCCGGAATCAATGGGGCTGCCTTTTGGGGTGCGGTTATGGTTGTTGCATCGATCATCCCAGGAATCGGGCCACCGCTTGTGTGGGTCCCGGTCGTGGCGTCCTTGTATTTTTCGGGTGAGTCCCTCACAGCCAGCTTGTTGTTGCTCTGGTGTGCTGGTGTTGTAGGAACGATTGATAATGTGTTGCGCCCACGACTTGTGGGGCGCGACGCACGGATGCCAGATCTCCTGATTCTTATTGGGACGATTGGTGGGTTGTATTTGTTTGGCCCCATCGGATTCGCGCTTGGCCCGATTATTTGCGGGCTGTTCTTAACGGCTTTGGACTTCTACGCGACCGCCTACCGCCATGTGTTGTCACCCGTTAAGAACAAGATACCCGCACAGATGAATGATCAGAATGCCACTCCAATCGCAAAATGAAAGGCTCCCTGCGCTTCCCCTTGCCTTGGTGAGGGATTGAGCCCGTAGTCGAATCGGATGGCTCCAATCGGCAGGTTGTAACGCAGGCCGCCGCCAACCGCATACCGCATCTCTTCAAATCCAAAATCGGAGGCCTCTATAATCACATTGCCCGCATCCACAAAAACCGCGCCATACAAATCTCCGTAAATTGGAAAAGTATATTCCGCATTAAAGATGGTCCGCGCCTGCCCCCCAAGCGGATACCCAGCGCTATCGCGAGGGCCGAGCGTCAGTTCGGAGAAACTGCGCACCGTTGTCGCACCACCACTAAAAAAGCGTTCATCAATGGGAATTCCCCCATTGTTTAACGGAGAAATCACACCGGCCCTGGCACCCAAGGCCAGCGTGGACTTCGCGGTGATCGGGATATACCACGAAAAGTTGGCCAAGCCGCGCGCAAAGGCCACGTCACCCACACCATTTGGGGCAACATCGAATGACGTGCTGAAAAGAAAACCTTTGGTTGGAAGGGCCGGGTTGTTTCTGAAATCCAGCGTTTGCGAAACTCCAATGGAAAACACCGAATAATCCTCCAATCCCACCAGACTCGTTGGACGGATTTCCACATCATAGAGGGACACATTTTTTCCGGAAAGGAATGCGGACACCTGCCACTCTTCGGTGATGAAACGCGTGATGCTGGGTTGGAACCCAACTTCATTTTTTGAATATCCTTTCAGGGTCTGGTTGACTCCATAAGCTCGAAGACGCAACTGAAAATCTGTTTCAAACAACCAGGGATCCGTGTAAACCACCTCACCGGTGAAACCACGTTGATTCGCCTCCACCTCCATCCGAAGGGGGCGACCCGTGCCAAAGAGATTAAGGTCGCGGTAGCTCGCGCTTACAATTCCCCCATAAAAGCTCGCGTATCCCAAACCCACACCAAACTCCCTGGGTTTTGATTCCTCCACGGAAACCTTCAGCTTCACTTGATCTCCCACAGTCGCTTCGGGAGTGATGCGGAGATTGCGAAAGAGACCTGTTTGAATAAGCGTACGGAAGCTTTTGTCGATCAGGGCAGGATCATAAACCTTGCCGCTCAAGCGACGCATTCGCTGCTCAATGAAGGATGTCTTCACGCCATCATTGCCCTCCACAGTGATGCCATCGAACCGAAAGATCTGCCCGGGTGAGACAAGAAATTGCACAGGCACCCGACCATCCACAGCGCTGGCGAGGTCACCCGCCGTTTCCGCCGAAGCCTGAAAGTATCCTCTCCGAACATAAAAATCTTCAAGTGCCCGCCTGGCGGCATCCAACCGACCATCCGTAAAAATATCGCTTGTGTGCTCGGCAACAACTCCAAGAAGCTCGTCGCGCCCGAAGATTGTGTCCCCGGCAAATTGAACTTCTCCGAAGCGGTATTGCGTCCCTTCCTCGACACTGATCGAAACGTCGGCCGCCGTGACATCAGAATTCAGTGTGATGGTTGGCCCCTCAACGATGGCGTTTAGATAGCCCCCCGTGGCGTATAATCGTCTAACCAGATTGACCCCTTCGAAAATATCCGCCTCAACAAATGGCAATTCCGAATCAAGCTGAACTCTCGGAAACCGTTGGCGCAACGGCCCCAAAAGGTAATCGTTAAGAGTTGCCGTGTCATAGCCGCTGTTCCCAAGAATGACCACCGAGCCAAGCCTTGTCACCGGCCCCTCGGTCACCGCCAACCGCAGGGTCCAAGGGCCAACAATGGTTGGAGTCACCTCTGCGGCGGAATATCCGTTCTTCCGATAATACGATTCAAGCCCATAAGCGGCATCATAGGCCCCCGGATCATCGAGCCCAAATTCCTCAATCGTTTCCACCTGCACGGCAATGCCTTCTCGCAGCACTCGATCCGAAAATGCGGAGATTCCCACAAATTCCAATGTGAGCTTGCCTTGCCCCCCTGAATCTGTCGCCTCAAGCACGGGAAGGTCGTCCGGTGCCAAAGGCTCCTCCAATTCGGGTGGTGCATCGGTCTGGGCAAGAAGACCGGCGGAGAATATGAGGAAGAAGAGATACCGTTTCATTTGAATCGAA
Source organism: Terrimicrobiaceae bacterium (assembly GCA_041744075.1). GTDB lineage: Bacteria > Verrucomicrobiota > Verrucomicrobiia > Chthoniobacterales > Terrimicrobiaceae > JAJTZA01. The sequence continues at coordinate 6,839 of JBGTLQ010000118.1, read as the reverse complement.
TGAGGTATTTGACCTGTCCCCGAAAATTGCCACCCACGTCCAATCCGCCTGAGAGCATGATCTGATCTGACAGCGGAACGCGAATTGACGTGGACTGACGGCCCGTGCTCGGGTCGGTCGATCCAATGTCAAACTGAATGCGACTCAGAAACGAATCGTCAGGCGGCGGGGGGCGACTGCGGTTAAATGTTGAATTGTAAAGACGCTGAAAAACCAAAAAGGCAGCGCGCCCGGCGAGGGCATTCGGGTCATCCGAAAGCTCGGAGGTGGTCATTCCCGTGGCGATGAGAGCAACCACCTCGGCCTGAGGCAGCGGAGGATTGCTGGTAAACAGCGCCTCAGGATCAAAAGCCGAGCCGGTGATAATTACATTCACGTCGTAGTCCCGAATCGTGGACGTCCCTCGGATATTGAACTGCGGAACAAACGGCTCCTGCTGAGTGAAAAAAACCTGACCATCGGTGATTTCCAGGCGACTGAACGGCAGGGAAGCAGTGAGGTTTTCAATGTTCACGGTCCCGTCCATCCATGGGCGCAACCCCGTTCCGCCAAGTTTTAGATCAACCAAAATTCGGCCCGCAGCAAGGTTACTCTGCACAAGAAAGGGATCTTGCGTCCGAATGCGGATATCGAATTTCCAATCTCGGAGTGGAGGTTCGGGGAAACTCACCGGGGCCGGCTGCTCGGGAGGCTGGGGGGCAGGACGTCCCGGCAACCCCAAGGGCAGGATATCAATATTTCGAAAAAACCTGCTCCGCGTCACCCAAACATCACCCTCCACAAGGCCGGCGTTGAGCGGGCCAGTCACGCGCAGGGCGCTGCTTACACGCACGGAGAGGTCATCGTTTTGCATAACGAGCGCATTTTTGCTGCTGAGCCGAAGTGCAAAGACGGGATTGTTAAGCGAAGCAAAGTTGATATTGCCGTTGATCGCAAATGTTCCCCCCGCAATGATGCCAGCGCAGCGCTCAATCATCAATTGGTTCCCGGCAAATCGTGTTCGCAGCGCAAAATTATTCACCGGCGGCAAACTCGGATCTGTCATACGCAGAGCGCTAATATCTGCCTCCACGCTCCCCACCAATTGTGGTTCCGCAATGGTGCCAGAGACCCGAATATCCACAGAGGCCGTGCCCTCAGTTCTGCGGATGTCAGGAACCAAGCTTGGAACGGCTGCCAGCGATGTGCGCGGCAGACGAATTTGCAGATCCAGTGGCGCTTGTTCGTTAAGTTTTCCTGCGCGAATGACTTCCGCCGCATTTAGAGGCAAGGAACCACGGAGTTCCAATGGTTGAAGAAGCTTCTGCTTCACATTTCCGTCAAGGATCAGACGGTCGTCTTTGAGGTTCACTGTCAGAGTGACGTTGGCTGGATCCAATTTTTCCGCTGCCGTTGCGGTCACGCCGGTAGCACGAAAATTCAGCTGGGCGCTCAGATCATCAAGGGTGCCATCAGCAACAATCTCGAGGGCCGTGGTGGCATTTAGAACGGGCTCTTCGTCGCTGAACTGACGAAGCACTTCTGCGACTTGGACGTCGTTGGATTTGAGTAGAACGTTCACAGGCTGATCAAAAGGCACCATCTGTGCCGGTTCCTGCCACTTCGAAATCAGGAACGGAATGTCGATGTGGCCCTCCAGCAATGGCGTCTGGTTTTGCCGGACCAAGATATTCGTGATTTGCAGTCGCCCCTCTTTCCAGAACAACGCCATGGCGGCTTCGCCAAGAGTTCCTACCTTGGCGAAAAAGTTAGGGACACTAACAAATTCGGGCGAATATTGGGCCGTGAAACTTGCGTTGAGATCTTCAAATTTTCCAAATCGTCCACTTGTTAACGTAAGAGTAGCATGCCCTTCGTGCTTGGGTTCCTGGACAGCCCCCGAGCCACTCCACGCGATCTGCAATCCCCCGGCGATTGATTGCTCCCCCCCCACAAGACCCTGAAACTTCGAGAGATCTGGAAGTTCCACGCTGAGGCTTCCCCGATACGCCATGTTCCCATCCAAGCTCACATCCCCTTCCCCGAGGACGTGGTTCTGATCGTCCAACACCAATGCGAGACGTGAGATCGTCACAAGCTTCTCACTCATGGCGAGATTGGCATCAAGGGTCCTCACCAGAAGTCCCTGATATTCGAGGTCCCGGCCAGTCACATCGACTTGGCTTTTCAGCCCAGCCGCCCCGGATGACACCGTTCCTTTGGCATGCAAAGTGCCTCCAATATCCGAGATGCCCTCGGCAACAACAAAGTCAGCAAGACGTGGCATACTGATCTCAAAATCTGCAGCCAGTGTCTGTGTGTCCCAGCCTGTGCCACCGGGTGGCAACTCATACGACGCTGAAGCGACAAGAGTGTTTTCCCCACGGATCAAGGAAAGCTTTTCCAAAACCAACACGCCTTGATCCAATTGGGCCGCGACTTGAAGATCTTCTGCTTCATAGCCAGAAAATCGCACGGTTCCAATCTGTCCAATGACGGCTCCTTTGGCCGCCTGAAACCACGGGGCTTCTGCTGGCGTGGTGAGGTCTTTTGTAAGGTCAATCGTGAGTTCGTTTTCTGAAATTTCCACGCCCATGGCAGTAAGTGACCGGGATTTCAGGGTCAACGCACCAACAAGTTGGCCTTCTGTGATTGTGAAGTCAGAGTCGATCTGCACATCGCCTGCGACTGGCTCGGGAAGACCCAACACCGCGAGATCTGGCGCTCTGATTTCCAAGCTCCCCTTGCCCGCCGTGGTGACAAGATTTTCGAACGTATCTGGCAGCGTTACTTCAGCGCGGAGTTCGAGAAAAGTCGCCGCATCAAACTCGTTCCGAATGGTTGTCAGGGCCTGCCCATCCTTCGCCATGGCGTCCACCCGCAGGTCACCAAGGTTTTGTTCCCCGGTCATGGAATCCACCACACGCATCTCCATCGTCCCGCTCCAGCTGGAGGGAACCGTGGGTGTTCCATCAAACGCAACCGTGAGCGTTTGTAAGGTTCCACTGAAAGGAACCTCCATGTTCAGATATTCCCACACACGACCCACCACGAGCTCCGAAACCTCCATCTCAAGAGTTGTCTCATTGGACGCATTCACATCTTTTACCTTCGCAGAAAGCGAAACAGGCGCTTCGAAAAATGTGCCGTCAAGTGCAATTTGGATTTGGCTTTCATCGAAAGCCGAAAGATCCAGGCGAAACTCACGCAATGCGATTTCTGATCCGATTACCAATTCCGAGAGCACGAAGTTCCGATCCCGAAACGAGGTCCCCGCTGATATCCCGGACCATTTTCTGACACCCGGGATATCGAGCGTTTCGAGTTTCAACGCTCCGGGACGATCCGGGAGCAGACTGAAGTAAAAGCCCTCCACAACGGTGTTTCCCGTTGGAGCACGGATGAGGACATTGACGTTGCTAATATTCAACACATTCGGGATCAAAGCCGGAAACTTGAATGCCTGAGGCTCTTCCTCTTTGTCGGCAGGCAGTGGTTCTCCGGGCTCCAATTCCACATACACATCGCGCACATCAAGCTCGTGCAGAAACGCAGGCAATCCGTCGCGCACGAGATTCCAGAGGCTATAAGTGAGGTGCAACTTTCCGATTTCCAAGCGTTGAATCGGACCCGGTTCGAGGGGGGTTGCGCGGAGATCTACGACGGACAGCGTCGTAAAAATGGAACCGCTCATCGTGTATTCGAGGTTGAGGTTCTGCTGCTTGGCTGCCCGCAGGATCAAATAACGCGTTCCCTCAAAGAAGATCGGACGATGAAAAACCGCCAACACCACAAGAAAAACGATTACGAAAATTCCCACGCGTTTAAGCCACACCTTCCAACGTGGTGTGACTTTCAACTGATTTTCCGATTTGCTTTTGACCTCTTCCAAAACACTAGTATTCGCAGGAAGCGGGCTTGATGCTCGTAAAAAACGTTAAAACCCGGTTGTTAATGATTTCACCCCATGACAATTGCGTGGCCTTTGGCTTGAATTCCCGTTCCTCTTTGCACCCTGGCTTTGACCAACTCCGCTCCGAAAAAGAGGATTGCTGTCGCGTAATAGAACCACATCAGAACAACAACCAGAGATCCCGCAGCACCATAGGATGACGCCAAACCTGCGGTCCCCAGATACCACGCCAGCCCGCTTTTGCCCAACACAAACAAGAGCGCTGTGATGATGGCCCCCGGCAGCACGTCCCGCCAAAGAAGAACAACGTCAGGCAATGCTTTGAAGAGAATGGCAAACAACGAAGCAATGACTGCGACTGAAATCACAAAATCCACAAACCGCCAAAGCATTGGAGGCAACAAAAACAGCTCACTCAGGTAAGTGCTTGCCCCGGAAAGCACCGCGCTCACGGCGAGCGAGACAAGCAGGAGGAATCCGATCCCAAGGATCAACGAAAAACTGAGAAACCGCTCACGAAGCATTTTCTTGATAGCGCGTCCAGGTTTTGGCTTCACCCCCCAGATGATATTCAGCGAGTTTTTCATTTCTCCAAAAACCCGTGAGGCACCAAAAAGCAGAAAGAATGTTCCCACCGACATCGCCCAGATTCCGCCTTCCCGGGATTGCGCCGTAGCTGCCACCGCACCCTCGATCATCTCAGCAGACTCGTCACCCACCAAACCCGCCACCTGCTCAGACACCTGACCCCGAGCCGCATCCTCACCAAACACAAAACCGATGATGGATATAATGATCACCAACAGCGGCGCTATAGAAAACACCGCATAATAAGCCAATGCCGCGCTGAGGCGGCTGGCGTCATCTGCCATCCAATCCATCGCCGCCGCCTTGATATCTCCAAAATACTGTTTGAGCTCCACGTATGTGGATCGGCTCGCGCTCTGTCTGCGGTCTTAAATATTTCACAGCTTCTAAGAGAGCGGTGGCGGGAGAGCTTGCTGCTTCCTATTGTCCGACAAAAACGTCCCGCAGCGACGTCTTGTCGGGATAGCGGATATTATCAATTTTCCATGCACCGGCCTTGTCCTGAGCGAAAGCAAAAGCGATACGCCGCTTTTTTCCCGAGTCTTTGAAAGTGACTTCCACCAGGACTTTGTCCTGAGGCTGAAATTTTGCGTCGGCAGCCACTCCGGATACGAGAATTTTGAAGTCCGTGATTTGCGGGTCTTGCGAGCCGTAGAGCGGATCGAAGTCCAAGGCCCCGATATCCCCCTTCGCGCTGACGTAATCCTTCCAAATCAAGCCGGCGAGATCCGTCATAAAATAGCGTTCCACAAGAACACGGCTCTTGGTCTGAAAGAACGGACCGGCCCCGGCATTTTGCTCCTCGTAAAGATTTTTCACCATGTCGTCTGGACCAGGATTCGATTGGGCAAGGCTGGCGTGGATCGTCAGACAAAGAAGAGCGCAGGCGGTCAGGAGATGTTTCACAGGGGGCGAAGCGTGAGGCGAACCCGGGGGAAAGCAAAGGGAATTCGGTTGTGGATGATGCCGGGGTCAACAGCCGATGAATCCACGTCTTGACAGCTTGCGTGGTCGACCGAGCCAAAGCGCGAGGGGACACGCACTCCAAATGCTGTCGCACAACCCACGACCCCCTTTGCCGCGAAGCGCTTTGGAGTGCGGTTGTCCTCTACCTCCTTGGACCTGCACCAATTCGTTCCCAGCCCGGATAGTTGAGGAGAAATTACGCCAAGATTGTTTTAATGACATGCCGGGGCTTTTCTGAGAAGGGAGAGGGATGGTTGCCGGAGCCGAAACACAACGCCTGCGGGCCCGAGACGAGAGGACGGAAGGCTGGGCTCTTTGGGGGCCGTATTTGAGTGAACGCCAGTGGGGGACGGTGCGGGAGGATTATTCGGCCAATGGGGATGCGTGGACCTATTTTCCCCATGATCACGCTCGATCCCGGGTTTATCGCTGGGGAGAGGACGGACTGCTTGGTATTTGTGACAATGACTGCCGACTGTGTTTTTCCCCGGCGTTTTGGAATGGAAAAGATTCGATCCTGAAAGAACGGCCCTTCGGGCTTTCCAATCCTCAGGGAAACCACGGGGAGGACGTGAAAGATTATTTTTATCACCTCGATAACACCCCAACGCACAGCTACATGCGGGCACTTTACAAATATCCGCAGGGGGAATTTCCTTATCAAAATTTGATCGAGGAAAATGCGCGGCGTTCACGCTTGGAGCCCGAGTATGAATTGGTTGATACCGGCATTTTTGATGAGGGGCGGTATTTTGATATCTTTATTGAATACGCAAAAGCGGACCCCGAGGACCTCTGCATCCAGATCAGTGCTATCAACCGAGGGCCGGAAGCTGCTCCTCTGCTCATTCTGCCGACCTTATGGTTTCGAAACACATGGTCATGGGGTGAAGAAGGCACAACCAAGCCGGAACTACATGCCGCGTCGGAGGGCTCGGTTGTAGCCAGCCCGTGGGGATTGCCGGTTTATCATTGGTATTGCGAGGGGTCACCGGAATTGATTTTTACCGAGAACGAGACAAACAATGAACGGTTGTTTCACTCCAAGAACGCAGTCCCCCATGTGAAGGATGCGTTTCATGATTTCCTGATTCATGATCGAAAAGAAGCGGTGAGTCCTGCAAAAGCGGGAACCAAAGCCGCTGCCATTTTTCGGCGAACGATTGCGCCCGGTGAAACTTCGGTGGTTCGGATGAGGCTGACAAAAAAGCCAAGCGCTGACCCTTTCGGCGACTCCTTCAACGAAACTTTTCATCTTCGTAAAAAAGAAACGGATGAATTTTACGGGGCCCTGACGCCCAATCTTCCCGAAGAAGTTGCGATGGTGCAGCGCCGGGCCTTTGCTGGTTTGTTGTGGTGTAAAAAGTTTTATTTTTGGCCGGTCATGCAATGG
>JBGTLQ010000117.1:0-5537 GCA_041744075.1 Terrimicrobiaceae bacterium | reverse complement strand
TGACACGAAAATAGATTGCGTGAAGCAGGATTCACGACAATCTGCGTGTTCGACATCGCGGTTCAAAGCGGCACTTCCGAATACTTGAAGTCCTGAACGACGAGTGGCAGACGCCCATTGCCAAGCAGGTCGGGGTTGCGGATGAAGAGGAATTCTGTCTGGAATTTTACAGGCTCGCGGAATTCGAGGTCGTTGACGGTGCCGGTGCGGACGAGGTTGCCTTCGGCTCGGACGCTGACGGCTTCGTAGGATTTTCCTGACCCGTCACTAATTTTGCGGGTGTCGAGGATGTCGATCTTTGTGACCTCGGCTTTCTGGTGGATCTGCTTTTCTTTGAATTCGGGATTCTGGGCCTTGTAGAGGGCGGCAGCTTTTTTCCTGGCGGGCTCTTCCAAGTAGAGCCGCTTCATCAGGTCCGGGAGATCCGGGCCGATTGGATTGCGTTGCAGCAGGGCCAGGCAGGCGAGCCGGACATGGTAGGCATGGAGATTCCCCGCGTCCTCGAATCCAAGAAGTGGGGCATAAATCAGGGTTCCACCCGGATCGAGGATGACGACTTTTTCCTGCTGTTTCATGGCTTGAATCGTCAGATAGGGGGCTGCCACGGCGAAGCCAGTGGCGAGAATGGCAAGCCCCATCCAGAATCGGGCGGCGATGAGGTTGTTGGTGATTGAAGTGATGGCGGATAGTTTCATGGGAATCAGGAGTTACGGTTTGCGAGTGGAGAATCCGGGGGGAGGGGATGAGCCTTGGAGGCGTGGGAATTGAAAGCAGCCTGGGCGGTATGGGGAGTGGAGATGTTTCCCCGATGGTGGGAAACTGTGCCCCGGTCGTTGTCCACAACAGCGAAGGTATTGCTTGCGGTTTGACGAGCCGTCATGCCCGGGTTGTCAGGATTGGCAACGGCGTTGCCACCTGAGGAGGATGGAGGAACAGGAGGAGGGGGCGGAACGTCGCTCGATCCGCCCATGGAACCAGTAACATCGCTGGCGAAGCGTCCTGCCGTGGTTGCTGCCCCGGTGGCGGCTTGGGTTCCTGCCATTGCTCCCTGCACAGCAGCCGAGCCTCCGAAGGTGGCAGCGGCACCTGCTGCCGTAAACCCTGCTCCCACAGCAAGCCCCGCAGCTTGCATGGTGCCTTGGATTCCGGCTTGGAGTGCCGAGGTTGTTCCGCTTGCTCCTTTCATGATTGCGCCCGCAACAAAAGGAACAGACATGTAAAAAAACACCGTGATCAGGGCGGCGAATGCCATGATGAATGGGAACATCAACCAGTTTTGAACAACGATCAGGTTTTGCGTGGTCTGGATGATTCCACCAGTGGTGATTGGGAAGAACAACAGTTCGCTGATTGCAACGATGACAATATCCACCAAGCAAATCGCCACATGCCAAAGCAGGACGGTCAGTGAGGTGACACAAAACTGGATGCCGAAGGACTGCGTGAAGGACAGAAACAGAAATCCCAGCAAGAGCGGAGAGACAGCAATCAGGCCCGCGATGGCGAATTCTTGAAAGAACCGCAGGACGAGCAGCATGAACCGTCCAATGCCTTGGAAAAACATTCCGATGGCGGCGGGAACGATTTTTCCGATATCCGTCAGCGAATCAGACGGCTGGTTTTCTATCCGGGATCGCAGGAGCTGGACGAACTTCGCGTCGCGGGCATTCGTGAACTTTGTTCGCATTTCCACAAAAGCCTTTTGGCCTCCTTCCATCGCGGTCGGGTAGCCCGCAAGCAACCCAACAACGAGGATGGTCTTTATCAGTGCACCCAGGATGGCGCGGGTGTCCGACCCTGCCCGCCAGCCCATTTCTCCGATACCAATGACGCAGAGGACAAAGGCAAACGGCATAAGGAGCGTGCGGATCTCGAAGGCAGCTTCGTAGAGATTGGTAAGTGAAGACATGATGCGAGTGGTGAGTTAATAAAGGGCGAAGCCCTCAGAAGCCTGGGGGGAGGTCGGTATTATCTTCGGTGAAGTCGGGCAGGTCCGCCTCCGCTTGGGCAGCAAGTTTCGCGAGTTCGCGATTGCGTTCCCGGCTGATTTCGTCGGCGGCGACTTCCTCCGCATCCTTCCGGTTCTGGTTGAGCATGTGGAGCGATTCGACCTGACCGCGTGCGGTGTCCACCATGTCATCGAGATCATTGAGTGCGGTCTGAGCCGTGGAGAGAGAACCGACCAATTTCTGAACCTCGGCATCGTCCTGGGCATTCTTTAACTGGGTATTGAGCCTCGCAATCTGCCGATTCAGAACTTTGCGTTTGTTCTGAGCGCGCCCGAGAAGGATTTCAAATCGAGAGAACGCATTATCCACCGCCCGAAATCGCTTTAATGGATCACTGGAATCACGGAACGAAGCGACCCCCTCGAAACTCTGGACCGTGGTAGATGAAAGATTCCTCCAAGTGTCGAGATTGATCGGCTCGAACAATTCACTCACCGTCGCCGAAAGCTCCGCGCCTTGCTGAGCGATGCCGGCCAGTTCTCCCAACGTGTCCACAATCCCCGAATCATCCAGATAGTCGGAAAATAACCCGTTATCGATAAGCCCGATGGCCGCTACCGGATCCCCAATCGCCTGCTTGACCATGTTCGCCGTTTCTAAATGCTCCTGAACCGTAACCAGAGTATTGTGAAGAGTGGCGAGCTTCTCCGCCCATTTGGCCTGCTCCCAAGCATATTTGAGGGAGTCGAAAATGTTTTTCTGATCCTGTCGGACCTCGACGCCAGGAGCAGTGACAACAAACTGGGCATGATTGGCGGGTATGCTCGCTGCTGTGACAGCGGCAGTGATGAGAATGGTCTTTTTCATGGGCAATGATTTAGGTGGCTGAACGGGCGATTATTCGTAAATGGGGATGGTGATTTCGTAGGGAACGGTCTTCACCGTGGCGTTGGGGTCAGGAGTCACCGGCATCCGATACAGAGAAACCCGCGGCTTCTTTTCATCACGCTTCTGCATGTCCTGCAGGATCCAATACTGACGTTTGACGGTATCGGACGCGCCTCGCTCGTAGCCTTTCTGATATTGACTCCGAGACGCACACGCGGGGAGAAGGCATGTCACGACAAGCGCCGCACACACTGCTTTTTTTATCCTAGTGGGGTTGGTTTTCATGGGTTATTTGGTTTTCTTGGAAACACACGCGGCCGATTCAGAAAGAATCCCGCTGACGATGTCTTGATGGTTGCGAAGCACGCGGCTCCGTTGGTCAAAGTCCTCCCCGGTCGAAGAGGAGCAGAAGAGCATTTCAGGAGAAACGCGGTTATGAATGGTCCCGCACAGAGGCTGCTGAGCGTCGAGATGGTAATATGTCAAGGCTGCGTATTTGTTATTGTCCGGCAAATGCTCAGGAAGGGGATAACGCGAAATCGCCTCCTTCGTCGTCTCCGACAAATCGATATCCTTTGCAACATCGTCAATGTCTCGGCGATCGTTCATCCGGGTAAAAAAGAACTGCTTCGCGTTGCCAAAGACGATGGGGCGGATGCCCGAGCGTTGAAACCGGCTGTATTGCTGAACAATCGAAATGATCCAGGTGGAGAACTTCGATAACTGCGCGTAGAACTCGGAAACGAGTTGTTCGCCGCCAGGAATATCCAAAGTTCGGGCAACCTCCTCGAAGATGACCCGTTTCCGAGCGCCTCTTGGCAATGTGATGATGTGCTGACGCCCGTAGTTTGCGATCAGAAATCCCGCCAATTCCTTCAACTGACGGTTTGATTCCGGGATATAGGTCAGATCGAAATGGGCCAGCTTTCCCGTGAGCGACAATGTGGAGTGTCCGCAGATGAGCCGCTGTTCGTTCCAAGGTGCAAGCAAGGTTGCCAAATGATTGATTTCGTCGCGGTCGTGTTCCGGGAATGGTGCAACCAGCATCATCTGCTGCAACATGTCGTGCGTCGGGTAATCGGTGGGCTGGAAGAACGCAAACGCGGTATTCCTGACACAGCGTTCAGAATCCGGGGATTTGATGAATCGGGAAACGTCCTCCGAAGTCGGAGCGTCGATCAGACTTTGTCGCTCATCCTCGCTGACGGCATGACGCAGTTCCGTCCATGCCTCAAAGAACGTCGAAGAAACCGGCAAGTGGGTCTTCTTGTATGCCAGAGCAGCCATTGCATGTCGGGCAGCCAAGTCCAAACGGGAAGGGTTCTCCGATATCCACTCCTCGAAGCGATCAGCATAGAGTTGCTCGATATACTGAGTGATTTGAGCCAACCGCAGATTGCGACGGTCCTCATCAGCGGGGTTCCCCGCCATTTTTGCCACCAGCGCGGCAGCGGTGGTGATTTGCAAATTGGTTAACGGTGCGCCCTGAGTATCGAGATAGTTCAGGCAAAGATCGCCATCCGGCTGAATGACAATCGGCGTGGCACCTTGGGCCTCCGACCAAATGCCATAAGAAAGCCCTTCTTCGACTATCAGGGTGAAGTCGTAATAGGGATCTGTCTGTGAGAGCAGATCCGACATAAATGCTGACTTTCCCGCCCGTGTCATGCCAAGCAGAACAGCGAGTTGCGGCGTGCCAGAAAGGAAATTGCGGACACCGATCAGGTTGCGGTTGCTGCCATCATAGAGGGCTTCGGCCCCATCGAGATGCCCTGTGAATGTGGAAGAAAACGGCAGCATGTCAGCCAGCCATTCATCCAAACCGTTATCAGCATGATGGGTGTATTTGCCCCACACCCACCCCGGCCATGTCTGGAACCAGATGTTTTTGGTTGTGGCCGCTGAGGAAACATTGCTTGTCCAGCACTGGGCATCCTCCATCTGACCAAAGGCGGTTTCGATTTGTCGGGTTTTAGAAATGAGACCGTCCTCGGTGGCATCCCAAACATGAACGACGTAGTCGTAAAGGAGCGGAACGACGGAACCTTGAGCGAGGTTCTTAATCCGTTGCTCTTTGACGTCCTTTGAAGTCAGGAGTGAGTGCTTGCCCTCTGCTGCGTAGTCGCCACGAACCCGTTCCAGCGAGCGTTCCGCTCGACCAATTTCCTGGCGGATGTTCTGTGGATAGAGATTAACCGTGATGGCATAGTCCAAAAAAGGCAGCGACGTGAGCGCCCAGAAAATCCCGCGCCGAGTCCGCTGCGGCCGGCGTTTGAGAATGATCAGGTTGTGATAAAAACCGTCCGAAAAGAAACCGAAGGTTTTCCCGCCCTGCACTCCCTGATGCCAGCAATTTTGATGAATGGTTTCGTCTTCCCGGAACTGGCCGACAGGATCATAGCCGTCACGGCGAAGATAAGAGGAATTAAAAAACGTCGCGTAGTAGCGGAATAAATCCTGCGTGGTCATTGAGGTGACCCGACATCCATGAGGCTCGAACAATGAGGAGATGACGCGTCCCTGCTGCTCAAAGCTTTCGTTGTATTGAGCAAGGATCCGTCGGTGATGTTCTTTTAAAGCCGCCGTGTGAGTCCCAGTAGGAGGGTTCACCTCAATCCGCTTGGAAAGAAACAGAACAAGCTTCTCCCGGCGAAGCTGCCCGGACTGCATCGCTTTCCAATACCGATTGAACCGTTCGTT
>JBGTLQ010000116.1:0-11419 GCA_041744075.1 Terrimicrobiaceae bacterium | reverse complement strand
TCAACAGGGAAGAGTTGAGGAGGTGCACCATCCTCACTGCGGATCGCCACGTAGGAGGCATCGAGTTTAGACCCAAATTCCCGCCAATTGGGATTTAACTCCATAACCTCTTTGAGAAGTTGAAATCGCTCTTGGTAAGGGATGGCGTGGCTGAACAAGTGTCCATCGTAACCACAAACCACGTTTTTCCCGAGCAGCAGCAGCGGGTGATTGTATTCTGGTTCCGCAGCAAAGACCACCCCCACAGGCAGGTCCTTGGTCAGGTGCAGCCATTCCGACAACTCGGACCGTCGTGCCAGTTCATAACCATGCCTTCTGTCGAGTCCATCATACAGGGAGATGGCACCGGAAAAAAACAACAAGCCGCAAAGAGCGGCACGCGGCCAGATTGGCAAAGGAACAAAAACAAACTTCCAAAGAACTGGTGAAATCACGATCCAGCTCCAAATCAGGAGCTTGGTGTTATCCCATGGCCAGGGATGAAGCGGAAAAAGAAATGCCACGATCGCAATCAAGCAGGCCGATCCAAGCAACCAACGCGAGCTGACATCCTGAGATCGAAAAACCAACCACATCAGCAAAAGGCTCAAACCAATGGCGACTCCAAACTCCATCAAAAATACAACCACACCATCAGGGGCTGCCCAAAGCGGTTCGAACCTCGGACTGGACCCGGATGAAAATCCCCCCGTCACGAAAAACATCAAAACAGAGGCTGGAATGAATGAGCATCCCGCCAGTTTGAGGGGCCGAACCCAGCCTTTGGGGTGAAACGCCAATGCGGCAGCAAGCAGCAGGCTCAGGAAAAGAAATGTGTGAACTTGAAATAGCGGCAGCGTGGAATAGAGCAGGACTTGCACCGCAAATGGGAGCGTTGGCTTTCCTTCTTCAAAGAACTCCTTCCTCCATGCATCAAGGAGCACCAGTCCTGCTGGCAGGGCAAAAAGGAAGCCCCGTTGGGTCACGATCATTGTGAGGAAGGGATTTTTCCAAATGGCATCGCCAGTAAAATCCATGACCTCACCCGTGCGGAAAATCACAAAGCCGAGTAAGCTTCCACCGAATAGAAAAGCGGCCACACAAAAAGCCCCCCCAAACTTCCAAAGCGCCAATCCTCCCAACAGCGCCATCGCAACACCGGTAAATATCAGACCAGATCTTAATTCCCATCCAACAAGCAGGAGGAGGGAATTCCAAAGATCGGCACCAGGCGGATAAGCAAGGGCACGACCTGCGAAGATGGGGTTCTCGGGCCAGAAAGGAACTCCGCTTGCGAAGTTACGAATGAGGCCAATATGAAGAGAGAGATCCCCCAAATTATGAGGGGAAAGAATCATGATTCGATCCCCATCCTGGTAGATCAACCAAAAAAAAGCCCGGAAGGAAGCAAGGGCATAAACGCCGAGGATTGCCACATCCCAAATCCCAAAACGGCTTGCCGGTTCTGGTGGGGTAATTGCCCAAACCCAGATCGCGACGACAAAACCAATTACCAAGCAGGCTCCGGCAATTACGGAATTTAACCCATGAAAAGCACCAGCGAGAATGACCCCACAAAGGACAGCTCCCGCGATTCCAGAGCAAATGGAAGCAACACCCCTCATGGCAAAGTGTCCGGCCTGGCCGCACCAATCACGTTAGGCGTTCCACCATAAAATTCTTGAAAATCTTCATACCGAAAAAACGCAACCCCATCCTCCGTGCCTGATCGCAGTTTAAAATCCCGGCGGTAATATTTCCCCACCAGCGCGGCTTGAACGGCCTCGGCGTTTTCGACGGAACAAAAAATAAATGCCGAATCGATGGTCTCCGGCACCTCCCCCTCTTTGAAGTAACCCACAGCGGTGAAGTCCCCAAGAATCCAGGGAAGTGGATAATAACTTTCCAAAAATATTTTGCCGGGGGCATGGTAAAAACCCGAGTCGGCAGCCGCTTTCTTCAGCAAGGGACCAACGGCATTGTCAATTTCCGAGTAGGTCTGCACATAAACATACGGTTCGGCGTCATCGTCAAATTTCTCGAAGTTTAGACGCGCCATTGGTGGGAGTGAGGCCACAATCAGGAGCCCGGCCGCGAGATAACGAATCCGTATGGGCAGCTTTTCTATTATTGCCCCAGCCACCAAATAAAACGGCCAGATCAGTGAAATAATGCACCATGGGGTTTTGTAGGGGATGATTGAATAAGCGATTAGCGCACCCGCCCCGAAAATGGCCGAGTAACGCACACGAGCATCAACCCGTCCCAGCGCCCAGAGGCAGCCAATCACACCCGCCAAAGCGGGCCATTCGTAACGCGCCATCAGCGCCAGCCAGTAGTAATTGATGGGGCCGATTTCGTAGGTGGTTTTCTCGTGGCCCCCGGCAGTGACGCCCGTTGCGAACCAAGCTGCATAGGTTTCATACAACCCACGCAACGCCCCAAAATCTAAAAGAAAACCGGAGTAGAAAAGCATGGTGACAATCAAAGAAGTCAACACGGCCTTCCATAAATCCGGCTGGCTCCATCGGGGGGCGGCCATTTTTAATTCAGGAGATGACGGCACCACTCGCTGCCATAGCCACAGGCATGGGAACGCCAGCAGGAAACATCCGATATGAATAAAGTAGGTTTCTTTGGTGAGAACCAGCCCCGTGAGCCCACCGGCGACGGCCCACAACCCCAGTCGGGACCCAAACTGCCAGAGTCCAAAAATTCCGTGCAGCGTTACCACCAAAAAAAGCACCTGCCACGACTCGTGGATCGAATAGCGTCCAAAAAAGACGTAGGCGGGCGACACGGCCATGGCCAGCGCTGCAAAGCGAGCCGGGAATTTGCCAATCATCGGAGCTAATCGCAGAAGTGCCCACACGGCCAACAGGCTGGCCAGAATTGCTGGCAATCGCAGCGCCCAAAGGTTGCGACCGAACAGGGTCTGCGACACAAACACCGCATACATGTGGAGGGGACCGTGGTAGTTTGTGGGGTCATACCGGTAATACCCCTGCTGAGTCATCTGATCCGCGAACCAGCCATTAACGCCTTCATCGAAATGCGCAGGCTTCACATCCAAGACCCAAAGACGCAAAAAAACGGCCACCACAAGGATGGCGATTTCGGCCCATGGAGGTTTCGCTCGACGAATCATAACATGGCTGGGATAAAGTTCTGTGAGCTTGAGTTCAAGCCCCTGCGTAGAAAAGTCTGCCAGAAACCCCTTCTGATTTCCAAAAAACCTGATTTATGACCGAAACCTGGGCCGAGTGGCTGACTCAAAGCATGGAGTGGATCCGGGATCATGGGGCGGTGGGGGCGGTCTGCTTTGTGGTGCTTTATGTCGTGCTTGGGGCGCTTTTTTTGCCGGGCTCGATTCTCACGCTTGGCGCAGGGGCCGTCTACGGCTGGGCGCAAGGCACGATGCTTGTGGCGCTGGCATCCACCATTGGCGCAGCACTCAATTTTTTTACCAGCCGATACTTGGCCCGTCATTGGATCGAAAAACGCCTGGAGTCCCGTCCTCGCTTTCAATCCCTGGCCCATGCCATCGGCGTTCGAGGTTGGCCACTGATCCTGCTCAGCCGGTTCTCGCCAGTTTTTCCGCATAGCATCGTGAGTTACGCCGCAGGACTCACTCGTATCCATGGCTCCACGTTTTTACTGTCATCGTTTGTGGGGTTTCTACCGCTCAGCGCTGCGTATTCCTATGCCGGTGCCGTCCTTGGCAAAGTCGCAGCCGCCAAGTCCGGTGCCGACCCGCAAGATCCCTTCACCATCGGCATCTGGATCGCCAGCTTGGTTTTTACGGCCCTTGTCACCATCCTCGGAGCCCGACTCGTCGCCAACGCGTTCCGCAATGCTGACAGCTTTCGGAACACGGGGGGATGAGTGGATTTGGATCAATGTCCATCAAAGGGGACGTTGAGCTTGAGATCGTTCTTCGTTGGGTAGGGCGCTTCAGTCCCTTGACCGCCCACTTTTTCTGCTTCATGCGACGGCGGGCAAGGGACTGCCCGGCCCTACCACCCAAAGCGGCGCTTCGTGCTTGCGCCACCTCCGCTTCACAATCAGCAATTACTATCCGCAGAAGTCATCGCTTTTTCGATGAGCCGGGCGGCGAGGGATTGGGTGGCGTCATCGAGGCGTGTGAGTGAGGACTTCAGTTTCTGGAGGGAGCGGTTCTCGAGGGCTTTACGGACGGCTTGTTCGGCGTCTCGGATGGCTTGAAGTTCTTCAGGCTCGACCTCCACCGAGGCCAGGGCCACCTCGATGGCGGGGAGCATCTCATCGGCTTTGAGTTTGGCCTCGGCGAATTGACGGTCATCCATATCCTCGAAGGCGTGTTCCAGCGAATCGGCGAGCATTTTTTCCAAGGCCTCATCCGAGACATCAACTGCGCTTGTGAGTTCGAGGGTTGAGTCTTTGCCGGTGACCGTATCCCGGGCCAACACATGCAGGATGCCATTGGCATCAATCTCGAACTGAACCCCGACGCGGGCCTGGCCTTTCGGCACGGGTGGAAAGTCCACAGAAAATTCACCAAGCTTCCAATTGTCGGCTGCCATTTCTCGTTCGCCCTGAAGCACAGAAATCCGCATCCCGGATTGATTGGTGACGGCATTGGTGAACATCTCGCCGGCTTTGACGGGGATTGTGGTATTTCGGGGGATGATGATATTCATCAGTCCGCCAAAGGTTTCGATGCCAAGGGAAAGTGGGGTCACGTCGAGCAGGGTCACGTTTTGAATCGACCCCTCCAGAATCCCCGCTTGAATTACCGCGCCAATGGCCACGGCTTCGTCAGGATGCTGACTGGTGTTGGGTTCGCGCCCGAAGAGCCCGGCAACAAACTCGCGCACGATGGGCATGCGCGTGGCACCGCCCACCAGAATGACCTCATTCAAATCCGAGGCCTGGATGCCGGCATCCAACATGGCCCGTTCGCAATGACGGCGGGTGCGTTCAAGAATGGGCAGGCAGACCTGACGAATACGATTCTGCTGTTCTTCGGGGAGATCGGTTTGCCGTTTGAGGGCTTCCGCTTCCGAGGCCGGAATGTGAAACTCGTTGGCGATGGCCGCATCAAAATCATCACCTCCCAGGCGGGTGTCACCCTGGGTCGCGAGCACGTGAAAAACCCCCTCCTGTAAATCCAGAATTGAAATATCGAACGTGCCGCCACCCAAATCAAAAACGGCCACACGGGACGAGTCCTCCAATTTGTCGAGGCCGAAGGCCAGAGCTGCCGCTGTGGGTTCGGGCAGAAGACGCTCGACAACCAACCCGGCAAGTTCACCAGCTCGCTTGGTGGCAGAGCGCTGGGCATCATTAAAGTAGGCGGGGACGGTGATCACCACTCGCTCGATTTTGGCAGAAAGCGCCGCTTCGGCCTGGGCCTTGAGTTTTTGGAGAATGATCGCTGAGAGATCTTCCGGGCTGCGTTCCTGACCTCCCACGAACAAGCGAATCGGCTCACCACTTTTGCCCGTTTGGAAGGGGACCGCCGCACAATCCCCCACCCTCGTCCCGATGAGGCGCTTCACGGAGGTGACTGCCAGTTTTCGCTCATCCAGCGCTTCCCAGCCAACAATTGGAAATCCCGTGTCGTCAAATCGCACGGCGGAAGGCAGAAGTCTTCGCCCCGCAGTATCCGCAATCAGAATGGGAAATCCCGAATCCATCACACCGATGAGGGAGTTCGTCGTACCAAGATCAATGCCTGCAATCATGGGAATTCATTATTCGTTTGGGTGATTACTGACAAGCCTGACGGATGGATGTCGGTGGAATGAGAGTGGGCGGAGGCTGCATTCTGGCCAGGGGGCATGGGCGCTACCGCTCGTGATCAGGCTTCCAACGCGCTGGACGCCCGTTCCCCCTGGCTTCGCATTACCTGAGTTAATTCAAAGAGGCTTTCCTCCAACTGGTGCCGACACTTTGCAAGAAATCCTAAGTTGGCGGCGAGGGTGGCAGCCTCTGGGTATTTGGGCCACTCAGAATCGAGGTGGGCGAGTTCCTCCGAATGTTGGCTTTGGATTTTTGCCACGGCCTGAAGAACGGATTCCGTTCGAGAGACGGCGCTGCGGAGTTCCCCAATCTGCAAGGCCCGGACCAGCGGGGATTTTGCGGTTGCGACCTTGGTGAGGATCGAGCGCGAGAATTCCGTCGCGGCACACACATCCGAGAAGAGGCACCCTGCGACGGTGGGAGCTTGTGGTTTGGGTTTCTGGCCGGTCTCCAGTTCGATCAAATGACGCAAACGCTGGGCCGGATCCCTTAGCAGTTCAAATGCCGCCTTTGTCTCAGAAAATTTATCGGTGTCCCCGGCTGGAGAGTCCGGGTGCAAGGATTTTGCAAGGGCAAGGTAGGCCGATGTCAGAGCATCCTCCTCAAGAAGCGGCCGCCTCGGCAGTCCAAGCAGGACAAAGGCGTCGGTCACGCGGAGAAACTCTCACCGCAGGAACAATGCGCGACCGCATTGGGGTTCGTGACTTTGAAGCCCCCTTTTTGCAGGTCATCGCTGAAATCGAGTTCCGAACCACTCACAAAAAGGGCGCTTTTCGGATCAACAACGACCTTCACCTGATTCGATTCCACAAGGATGTCGCGATTCGCCGGGCCGTCCACTAGGTCCATCTTGTATTGAAGACCGGAACACCCCCCGCCAACGATGGCCACGCGCAAAGCCCCATCAGGCCGACCTTGTTTTTGCAAAAGTCCGCGCAGGCGGGCGCTCGCCGCATCCAACACCCGGATCAACTTTTCGTTGCCAATTCTGAACTGCACATCTGTCATTTACAAATCAGCATACATGTTCTGACTAAGAACTTCAAACATGTTGGGCGCATCAGAAAGGACGGTGCTCATCACAGGAATGCAGAAGCCGGCCCCGGAGTCGCGGGGCCAGCGGTCCCAGGTTCGATCATTCGAGGAAACGCCCAATGCGACCGGAATTGATGTTTTTGCAGTTTTCGCTTGGCGTGAGGTGCCATCGAAGGCACAAAACGTGTCGTGATAAAGCGATTGGGCCATGACCGTTGGAATTCGCGCATTGGCGTGATTCTTGCCGTCGCGGGGAGCGCGGTGGGATTGGGGAACTTTTTGCGCTTCCCTGGTCAGGCAGCCCAATATGGCGGCGGGGCTTTTATGGTGGCGTATTTTATTTCGCTGCTGCTGATTGGATTACCGATCTGTTGGGCGGAATGGACGATGGGGCGTCATGCTGGCCTGCGCGGATACAATTCGTCGCCAGGCGTTTTTCATGTCTTCATCAAATCGAGCTGGGGCAAGTATTTGGGGGTGATTGGCGTCATTATCCCGGTGGTGATCTACATGTATTATGTCGTCATTGAGGCGTGGTGTCTGGGATACGCGGTCAATTTCCTCACGGGCCAAATCCGGTTTGCCAATGGGGCGGAGGCGGGTGATTTTTTTACGCGCTTTATTGGAGCCGCTGAGAATGGGTTGGCGGTCGGGTTTCGATTTGACCAGGTGGGCGACTACCTGCTTTTTGTGTTTCTGCTGAATTTTTTCCTCATTTATCGTGGGGTGGCCAAGGGGATTGAATGGTTTTGCCGATTTGCGATGCCTGCGCTGTTTGTGTTGGCCCTTGTGATTCTGCTCCGCGTTCTCACGCTTGGAACCCCCGATCCCGCCATGCCGGAAAACAATGTGACCAATGGTCTCGGGTTCATGTGGAACCCTGAGAAGGTACAGGTCGAGCGTCAGGAGGCCGGTGCGTGGGTCAAGGTTCGGGAGGTGTTGGGAGCGACGTCGATTCGGGAAGCAGAGGTCGAAGCCGCTGCTGACCCGGCCCTCAGAGTGCGGACCGTCACCATTTGGGAACAACTCACCAAGCCCCAGCTTTGGTTGGCGGCGGCCGGGCAGATCTTCTTTTCGTTGAGTGTGGGGTTTGGCGTGATTTTGACGTATTCGAGTTACCTCTCCCGAAAGGATGATGTGGTCCTGAGCGGCCTGGCTGCCACAAGTGCCAATGAGTTTTGTGAAGTGGGCCTCGGTGGTTTGATCACCCTTCCGGCCAGTGTGGCTTTTCTTGGAGTTTCGGGAATTGCCGGCATGAGCACCTTCGCACTGGGATTTAATGTGCTGCCTCTGGTCTTTGCAAAAATGCCATTCGGTTGGGCTTTTGGTGCCACCTTTTTCTTCCTTCTGTTTCTGGCAGCCATCACAAGTTCGCTCTCCATGCTTCAACCCGGCATCGCATTTCTGGAGGAATCCCTCAAAATCGAACGCAAACAATCGGTCACCATCCTCGGCTTTATCACGGCCGTGGGCACAGCGTTTGTGGTTTATTTCAGCAAAGACCTCAAAGCTTTGGATACCCTCGATTTCTGGGTCGGGACGTTCCTCATCTTTATCTTGGCAACCACTCAAATCGTGGTTTTTGCATGGGTCTTCGGTGTACGCCGGGGTCTGGAAGAAGCCTCCAAGGGCGCCGTCTTTCGCATTCCAAACGCCTTCCTGCCAATCATGAAATTCGTTTGCCCCCTCTTTCTGATTGGCATCTTTATGCTATGGGTTCTCGTCAATGTTTTTGGTTTTTCCTTCACCGGGGGCGAACCAGAAATCAGCGGCTACGTGAAAGACCTCTTCATCACCCCTGATCCCGTCGCTTGGATGTCAGTTGCCCTTGTGGGGATTTTTGGTGCTTTTGTGATTCTGCTTGTGTCCAGGGCGAGCGCCTACCAAACAAAACCTGCCGATCCCGAGGAGGCGAAACCATGACACCCGGGGGCTGGGTCGTGTTGGTCATTTCGGTGGGGTCGGTGACATCCCTTTTTATCTGGTGCTTATGGCTGGTGTTCACAGCTCCCGAGGAACCCGAACGTCTCCACGGGTTTGACGCACAAACCCCTGACAAAAAAAAATAAGCGACTTTTTTTGAACAAAAGCGGCGGGTCGAGCGTCTTATACGTAACACAAATGTTATGAAAAACCTCTACTCCAAAATAAATCGCAAGCATTATTCCCTCGGGGAATTGGTCGAGATCGTTTCCTCCTGCGCCCGCGATAGTCGGGAAACCGTGGCAGCTGTCGCCGACCTCTTTGAAACGGGCCGTGTGAAACTCGAAAACCACGGCACGCTCAAAAGAGTGCGAGTGGCCGCCTGAGGGGACATTCCCAATACCATTTCCTCAAGTCCGCGTTAACGCAACACCACAGAGCAGGTGCACTGGGGCTGCGGAGACCGAAGACTTGCCCCGCCATGTTTACCTAGTTTAAAAAAAAGAGCGTGCGCTCTATTTTCAAAACTAGCTTGGCTCTGTGTCTGGGACTTCCCGGATTGCTGCTCGGGGTAACCGATCTTACGCCTGAATTAAAAACCGCCAGCGAGGAGTTTGGTTTGCCAGCGCTGGCCGCTGTGGTCGTAAAAAACGGAAAGGTTGTCGCAGAAGGGGTCGCTGGCACTCGACGCTTAGGGGCTGATATTCCCGCAACCCTGGACGACAAATTCCACATCGGCTCCTCATCCAAGGCGATGATTGCCTTTCTAGCTGCGAAGTTGGTGGAACAAGGCAAACTCCGTTGGGAACTCACCATGGAAGAAGCTTTTCCCGAGCTAAAAGACAAAATCCCCCAGCCCCTCCGCTCGGCAACCCTTCAGCAAATGTTCTCCCATTCCAGTGGTTTGGCCGGAGACAATGATGCCATCTTGGATCTCTACTTCGGTGCGCATAGAGCGATGCTGCCGCTGCCAGAGCTTCGCATGTGGGTGATCGAGCGGGCTCTGGCTTTGCCTGCGGCAGGTAAGCCAGGAGAAAAATTTGCCTACTCAAACTTGGGTTACATCGTGGCGGGAGCGATGATCGAGCGCGCAGCGGGGAGCACTTGGGAAGAACTCATGCATGAGATGCTCTTTGAGCCCATGGGACTGAAAACGGCCGGGATTGGACCACAGGCTTCCGCCGGGCTGGTGGATGCCCCGCTGCCTCACTTTATCGAAAATGGAGAAACCCTGTCCATCGTTGGCGGCCCCTCCTCGGATATTCCAGCGGTCATGGGCTCGGCCGGCACAGTGCATATGTCACCAAGGGACTTTGCCAAGTGGGGATCTTGGAATGCCACAATGGGCAAATCTCAAGCTGGCTTATTAACGACCGAGACCATTCGCAAACTGCACACCCCCCAAATTCCCACCTCCCGTGATCTGGAGGAAAGCCCGGACGCGCCAGATACGGGCCACTATGCCTTGGGATGGGGTGTAAGCCGTTTCCCTTGGTCGGATAAAGTTTTTCTGCAGCACCGAGGATCAAATGGTATGAACCTCGCCTTAATCGTGGTTCTCCCTGAGCAAGAACTGGCTTTGGTTCTAGCCACAAACATCGCGAGCCCAAAAGCCAACCTGGCGTTTCAAGAACTTAGCAAAAAGATCCTTGAAAGGTTTTTAGAGTAGTCATTTTTTGGATTGCCTCCAAATGGTAAATACCCAATCGCCAAAGCCGACGAGGTCGCTACCCGCCAACGGCGGCATTCTTTTTAATATGCAGCGAATGAATTCGCCGTTCCGCAAGCTGGCTTACCAATCCGTCCAGCCATTGTCGGTGAGTTTACAACGCGCATCGGCTACGTGTTGGTTAAGATTTTTAGCTTTTCATACGTGCGCCCCAAGACGGGATTAGATGGGGTTTGCAACCAGTCATCAAGAAGCGAAGCATAAACCTGACGGAAATCGAAATGGTGCTTCACGTCCCCGTCCACCAGGTCGGCCAAGTCAGGTGGGTTTCCGTGAAGTCCGCCTGTCAGCGATTCCCCGAATAGGAAAACCGGTGCGGCGGCACCGTGATCGGTTCCCCGGCTGCCGTTTTCTGCAACCCGACGACCGAATTCGCTGAATGCTAGGACGGTGACTTTGTCGGAGATCTTTTGATTTCGCAGGTCGTCGAGAAATGCGCTCACACTGGAATTGAAGTCTCCAAGCAAGCGGGCATGACTTCCCAATTGGTCGGCATGGGTATCGTATCCTCCCTGAGCCACGTAATACACGCGGGATGGGAAATCGCCACCAATCAGGCTGGCCACCATCCGGAGTTGCTCTGCCAAAACGCCATCGGGGTATTTTCCACGTCCCCTTTCCTTTTTAAGAATTCCTCGGATGGAGTCCCCAGCGATGACGGCGTTCATGGCGGTATGACGCAAAAACTCAATCGTTTCAGGCTCGCTCCCGGAGATCCCGCCTGCTGTTTGCATCGAGGTCATGGCACCGCCCGACGGCTGATTAAGCTTCTGAAAAATCTGTTCCTGCACGCTGGCGAGCGTCGAGGTTTCACCGCTTGGGTTCCATTGAAATGTGGCGGGGTCATTGATGGCAATTCCCACATTGGATCGGTTGCGAAAGGCCTGGGGCATCACTTTCCCAAAGCTCATGCCAATGTCGCCGGGTAGCTTGTGGGGATCGGCTCCCTGACATTTTGCATCAAAAAAT
>JBGTLQ010000115.1:0-4335 GCA_041744075.1 Terrimicrobiaceae bacterium | reverse complement strand
CGAATCCATTTCGGAATCCATTTCGGGATACTTTTGGGAAACTCGAACGGAGTCAGGAGAGTCCACTGGTTGTGGAAGACTTTCTGTTCCGAGGGCTGTTGCCAAAAGTTGAGAAGTGACTTCCTGCACCGTGCAGTTTTGCAGATCGGCTTCTTCGCTCAGACGTTGGTGTAAATCGTTGCTGACCAGAATCTGCAGGAAGCGTTGATTCTGTTGGCGCAAACGTTCCCGTCTTCTTCGCTGCGCTTCCCGGACTTGGACTTGGCGAAGTTTACGACGTCTGGCAGTTACCCGTTGAGGACTCATAACGATGAAAACGATAGATTTGCGGTGACTGGTCAACAAGACAAAATTGCATTGGTGTCAAAGTTTCTTGAGTGTGATGACGTGTCATACACGCCGATCGCGTGAAAATCGAGTTTTGTCCTGATAGTATGAGGTTTTGCTGAGATCCGGCTTTACTGTTTTCCTGCCCTTTTGCCGATAGCTTCACTGTTTCGAGCGAGGATTTTTTGTTCTTTTGCGCTGAGGCTGTGGATTCCTTCCCGTGAAACTTTATCCAAGATTCGATCTACCTCGCGACTGATAAATGCGTCTGATGGGTTTCTAAATGTGGCGATCCAGCCGCGGCCTCTTCGAAAGACTTCCAAAAATTGATTCCCCCTTCGATTGGTTTGGATGAGTTGTGACGCATAAAACCAGCCTGCGATACAACCCACCAAATGGGCGAGATGCCCCACATTGCTCTGCTTGTCCATCAGCAACATCAGAACGACGACCACTGCACTGCCGATGCCAAGATATTTTGCGCGAATCCGGATCGGCAATATGAAAAATAACAGCAGAGTAATTTCTTCCTCCGGTTCCATCGTGCAGTAGGCGATGAGGATGGCGAATGCGGCTCCGGATGCGCCCAAAATGATGACATTGGCAGGATTGCTGAGGCTGACAAGGAGTTGGGCAATACCGGCAATTATCCCGGAAACAAAAAACAAGGTCGCCACTGATCGGGATTCCACCATTTGCTCCAGGCGCCGACCCACAAAATACAGCACCAAGGTGTTGCCAAGCAGATGCCAGAAACCTCCGTGAACAAAAAGATAGGTCACCAGTTGCCAGTAATGCCCTTCTTCAAGCCCCGCCCGGCTCAAGCCAAATAGCCGTTCATAGGCACCCGGAGAAAAAACATCCGTGATTTTGCCAATGATAAAGGAGAGAACGCAGATGCCAATCAGCACCAGAATCGCTCGCGGCCTGTGGTATTGGCGCGAACGAAATAAATGGCGCTGAGGTGGCCAGGGCGAATGCATTTCCCCTTGTGATTACCAAAATGGCAATGTTTTGGCAACGAAGCGTTTGGAAAATTGACGCGCCCAACAATTGCCTCTACTAGTAATCACAGAGCAGGGGAGCCAAAAGGCTGAGAGTCTTGATTTTTCATCACCATGAAATCTCAGGAGACCCTTTGAACCTGATCCGGATCATGCCGGCGAAGGGAGCAAAGATCTTGGTCGTGCTTTCTCCGTTCAGTTTTCCACGAACCAAGGCTTCCTTTTGGAAAGGTTGGGTTGGCAGAGTGGCATGCTGACGGAAAATGCGAGGCTCCAGAGTCATTGAATTTTCACAAGCCCGAACCCATCCACCCATGATTGCACCGAAAAAATCCATCGAACCTTCCAGCACCGATCAGCTGCCCAACAGCAAGCGAATTTACATCAATGGGCAACTGCACCCCGATATTCAGGTCCCGATGCGTGAAATTACCCTTTCTCCCACCAAAACCTTTGCGGGCACGATGGAAGAGAATGCGCCAGTGAGGGTTTACGACACCAGCGGTCCTTGGGGCGATCCAGACTTCGAAGGCGATGTGGAACAGGGACTTCCCGGCCTGCGAAGCTCATGGATCGCGAAAAGAAATGATGTCATGTCATACGATGGCCGTGAGGTTTTGCCTCTGGATAATGGGTATCTCACGGAAGCGCACGCGCGGAGTCGCAACGGCGAATCGTTACTGGGTGTTTTCAACACAGCGAAACGCAAACCGTTGAGAGCTTCCGCCGGTCATCCCGTGACGCAATTGTGGTATGCCCGCCAGGGAGTGGTCACTCCCGAGATGGAATACATTGCGATTCGCGAGAATCAAGGTTTGGAAGAATGTTTGAGTGACGTGTCATCCGAGCGCAATTCGCTGCATCATCGTCACACGGGCTCTCAGGATAGAAACGATGGGTTTCAACCCTCGATATTTACGCGTTTTCCACAACGCATTCCAAAACGGATCACTCCTGAGTTTGTGAGAGATGAGGTGGCCGCCGGGCGGGCCATTATCCCGGCCAACATCAATCATCCTGAACTTGAGCCAATGATCATTGGGCGCAACTTTTTGGTGAAAATCAATGCGAACATCGGCAACAGTGCGGTGGCCTCTTCCATTGAGGAAGAAGTTGAAAAAATGCGTTGGGCCACCAAGTGGGGAGCCGACACGGTGATGGATCTTTCCACCGGCAAAAACATTCACGCAACTCGCGAATGGATTCTAAGAAATTCCCCGGTGCCAATCGGCACGGTTCCCATCTATCAGGCTTTGGAAAAAGTCAACGGACGCGCCGAGGAGCTCACCTGGGAGCTCTATCGGGACACGCTCATCGAACAAGCCGAACAAGGCGTCGATTATTTCACCATTCACGCCGGGGTGCTTCTGCGTTTCGTGCCGCTCACCGCGAAGCGCATGACTGGAATTGTCAGTCGAGGCGGGAGCATCATGGCGAAGTGGTGTTTGTCGCACCACAAAGAGAACTTCCTCTACACGCACTGGGATGAAATTTGTGAGATCTGCGCGGCTTACGATGTGAGTTTTTCGATTGGGGACGGGCTGCGTCCTGGCTCCGTTGCGGATGCGAACGATGAAGCCCAGTTTGGCGAACTGGAGGTTCAGGGGGATCTGACGAAGCGCGCATGGGCACAGGGTGTTCAGGTGATGAATGAGGGGCCGGGTCATGTTCCCATGCATATGATCGAAGAAAATATGGCCAAACAGTTGGAATGGTGCCATGAGGCACCGTTTTATACCTTGGGACCGCTCACCACGGATATTGCACCGGGATATGATCATATCACCAGTGGGATTGGAGCCGCGATGATCGGATGGTATGGTTGTGCCATGCTTTGCTATGTGACGCCCAAGGAGCATCTCGGTCTGCCAAATAAGAAGGATGTGAAGGACGGTGTGATCACTTACAAAATCGCGGCGCACGCGGCAGATCTGGCAAAAGGCCATCCCGGAGCCCAATATCGCGACAATGCCCTGAGCAAAGCACGTTTCGAATTTCGCTGGGAGGACCAGTTTAATCTGGGTCTGGATCCTGAGACCGCGCGTGAATTTCATGATGAAACCCTTCCGCAGGAAGGTGCCAAATCCGCCCATTTTTGCAGCATGTGCGGTCCGCATTTTTGTTCCATGAAAATTACAGAAGACGTGCGCCGCTATGCAGCAGAACAAGGTGTGGCGGAGACGGAGGCCCTTCAAAAAGGCATGGAGGAAAAATCGAGGGAGTTCATCGAGGAAGGGGCAGAGGTTTACAAAACGGCGTCTTAAAAAAACGCCGACTCCGCCACCGATAGAACGCAACGGGTTACGTGCAAAGGGGCGCATCTCCGATTGTCGCAAATTTAGGTAGGGATGGCGCTCCGTCGCCGTCCGTGGCTTTCCGCTCGAAAAGTGGGACAGCGGCGGAGCGCCGTCCCTACCACAAGATGGGCAGGCTGTGGCAGTGATCCTCACGCACTTCTATTTTGCAACTATCGGTGATGCGCCCCGTGCAAAGCGGCCTGGGCAACGGAGCGGCGACGTCCACGTCGCCGAGTCGGTTTGCACGATGTAGCGGCGAGAACCTCGCCACTCCATCAGTTGCCCGCCCAACCCGTCATCCGCCGTGCGGCGGGGAAAGCAGCACGGTTTCCCTGACCCGCGAGGGTGGCTTCGGGGACCGCTTCATCATTTTGCGAAAGCGTTGGAGGTGCTTCTCAGGACCCCATGAGTCGTAATGATTTGGAATGCAGCCCTTTAGGTCCATGCTTGCCACCTTGCTCAAACTCTCCCGCAGCCTCGAGGGTTCTGTGTTCAGAAACGGGGGTGGGGGATGCACGCTAAAACTGTAACTCGCGAAGAGATCACCCGAAAACAGCACACCGCTTTGCAAATGCAGGAAGCCACAATGTCCGGCGCTGTGACCGGGCAAATGAACAACGCGGAGTCCGCCTGAAAAGGGGAGCGTTTGGCCGTCCTCCAGTGGGGTCCATGAAGAGGGGGATTTCCAACATGTCAGGGCGCGCCCG
>JBGTLQ010000114.1:0-12897 GCA_041744075.1 Terrimicrobiaceae bacterium | reverse complement strand
GGCGGCGGAGCCGCGCGGCTAATGGAAGAATGGCGGCTTCGCCGCGTGGGGATAGCCATCGCGCTCGGAGATCGCGATCCACCTCTTTGAGCAGGAGGGCGTGATTTTGAGATGCGCGTGCTCTGGCGCGCCAGCGAGGTGGATCGGGCACTCCGTGCACGATGGGTGGGAATGGCGGCGGAGCCGCGTGGCTAATGGAAGAATGGCGGCTTCGCCGCGGATGGATAGCCATCGCGCTCGGAGATCGCGATCCACCTGTTTGAGCAGGAGGGCGTGATTTTGAGATGCGCGTGCTCTGGCGCGTCAGCGAGGTGGATCGGGCACTCCGTGCACGATGGGTGGGAATGGCGGCGGAGCCGCGTGGGGATAGCCATCGCGCTCGGAGATCGCGATCCACCTGCCTTTCCTGCTATCGAACGCGATGACGCCCATCACCCACGCTCAGAAGCTCCACGCGAACGGGAGCCAACCCTGCGCCATGGAATCCAAGTTCCTTGGCCACCGGCGGAGTCACATCAATCACGCGGCCTGCAATAAACGGCCCCCGATCATTGACCCGCACCGTGGCCGTGCGGCCATTGCGGAGGTTGGTGATTTTGACGCGACAAGGAATGGGCAAGGTTTTATGGGCGGCCGCACGGGACCATGACCACTGCTTTTCCCCCAAAGCGGATTTGCCAGGAAAAATTAGCCAACTCTCATCAAAGTGCGACGCAATACCCTCCTCCACAAATCCGGCTGCCGCTTGTGGATGAATGGGTTCATACCGAATGCCCCTCACGGTGTAAGGTTTGTGCTTATACCCTTCATAGGAACCGCCACCACAGCCAGCTAGGATGGTGGCGATTAATGATAGGATGGTGAGTTTAATAATTTTCCTCAGAACTTGATTTTGATCAGCTTGGGAAAATAAAAACGGATTTGTCATCGTATCCAATTTTCCACTGGAAGGCCCATCACCCGCCCGAATTCGTCCGTGTTGCCTGTGACTAATGTGACGTGAAGAGCGAGAGCTTGACCAGCTATTTGCAGGTCGTAGGGTCCAATGGGGCGACCAGATTTTTCTAAGATCCAACGTATCCTTGCTGCTTCCTCGGCCGCAGAGAGGTCGAATGGTAAAAGATGCAATGGAGCCAAAAATGTTTTCACCTTTTTGTGCTCCACCAGTGGCTTTTTGCATCGCTCAACACCGGACATCAATTCAAAGACGGTGACCGTTGAGACACCACAATCATCGGGACTGACTTCGTTCATGCGCATGCATGTTGTGGAGTATCCTTTCATGACTGAAATGCAAGTGTCTGTATCTAGCAAATATTTCATTATTTAAGTCCCTAAGGTGAAAAGCACACTTCCGGCATGATGAGTGCACGACATCAGTCTCCAAAAGATGGGGAAGGAGGAAGAGCCCCTTGCGCAGGGCGCTGGAAAGAACTGTCCGAGATTCTGATATCCTCAAAGTAGCCGTCAGGCCAGGAGGTTTCTCTGACAGGTTCCAGCAAAACACCGTCTCCCAGCCGTCGCACCGACACCCTGTCCCCAAGCATTCGAAACTCTTTAGGTAAACGGACCGCTTGAGATCGACCATTCATAAAAACCGTGGTTGTCATACATGGTATATATCATCCGAGGTGGCGGCGTGTCAACAACGCTCACATCCTTGCTGACCTTCATGATTTTTGAACCACCGAGGTCGCACGACCATCATGGAAGCGGGTGAGAAGCTTCATGCCGTCGGCAATCTGCTCTGAAGATCGGATGGGGCTTCCGTGCTCGTCACACGTGATCGTGAACCCGCGTTCCAATGTGGCTTGGGGATTGAGAGAGGAAAGCTTGGCGGAAAGGGCGCCCCATTTCGCGGAGATGGTTGAAAGCTTTTTATTGGCGGGTTGGGCGAGGCGAAGCAGGGCTTGGGAGGATTGCAGTCTCAGATTTTCGACGCGGCCAAGCAGATTGGCTGGATTAAAAACCGTGGCCCTCTTGGCGAGTTCGGCTTTGCGGTTAGAAAGATCGGTGGTGACAATGCGGGTGAGGTCGGTGCTCGATCTGTCCAACCTTTGGGCACACTCATACAGGCGTCGGAGTGGCTCCCGGAAGAGCGAAGATTTTTTCAGATTGCTGAGTTGAAGGGAAGAGGCCTCCCAAGCCCCGAGGCAGACGCGGGTCATGCGTGAGGTTTCTCTGGTCAGACGGGAGATAATCTCTGCGGCATCCGCTGACAAAATTTCTGCCGCCGCGCTTGGAGTTGGCGCACGGAAATCCGCCACAAAATCGCAGATGGTGAAATCAATCTCATGGCCGACCGCGCTGACAACCGGGATCGCGCACGAAGCGATGGCCCGAGCCACCACCTCTTCATTAAATTCCCAAAGGTCTTCCAAGCTTCCGCCACCGCGGGTCACCACAATCACGTCCACGCCGGGCAGCCCCCACTTGGCAGGCTCTGCGAATTCCTGAACGGCTCGCGCAATCTCGGCGGCTGCACCGCGGCCTTGCACACGCACGGGGTTAATGACGACTTCAATGCCGGGGTGACGGCGATGAAGCACATTCAAAAAATCACGAATGGCTGCCCCGGTTGGCGAGGTCACCAGCCCGAGGCGGGTGGGGAATTTGGGCAGCGGTTTTTTGCGGGCCGCATCAAAAAGGCCCTCATCTTCGAGCTTGCGTTTGAGTGCCTCAAACTTGGCATGAAGTGCCCCAGCCCCCCGGTTTCTGGCACTGCGCACAATGAGCTGATACTGCCCTCGTGGTTCATAAACGCCGAGTCCGCCTTGCACTTCGATCTGTTGCCCATCTTCAAAGGTTACCTCGCGGAGAGATGAAGCCGTTCTTGCAAACATCACGCACGAGAGTTGTGCGGAATTATCCTTGAGAGTGAAATACACATGACCCGAAGACTGACGCCGCAAATTGGAGATTTCCCCCTCCACCCAGATCTCACCAAACGAATCCTCCAACAACCCCCGAATTTTGCGGGTGACTGCACTGACACTATAGATAGGCACTTCCTCCGGTGTCGGGGTTGCTTTTTTTTCGATGGGGCGGGGCTTTCCGGTGAGATCAAAGTCGAGTTGCATGGGACAATTTTCTCTGGTTACTCAAAGCGGACAGCAGCTGCGGGAGGGGTGTTGGCCGCTTTCCATGCAGGATAAAGCGCTGCCAAGACCGCCACGGCAATGATCCAGAGCGGCGTGGGAAGCAGGGACATGACCGGATAAGTCAGCGCAATGCTCCAACCAAAAAACGCCTTGTTCACCACCCAGGTGAGCACCATTGCCAACACGACTCCACTTGCCAATCCGCATAAAGCCGAGGCTATGCCAATGAGCGCTGACTCCCCAAGAAAAAACCCAAGGATCTGTTGACGTGACGCGCCAATCGAACGCAGGACCCCAATTTCGCGAGCCCGTTCGGTCGCCAAGATCGTGAGAGAAAAAACAATGCCAACAATGGCCACCAAAATCGCAATCACGCGCAGGGCCGATGTCACCGCAAAGGTTTGCTCGAAAATTTCAAACACACGAGCCCTCAACGCCCGGTTGTCATAGATCGCAAATTGACCCTCCGCACCAAATTGTTCCCGGAACGCTGACGTGAGATCTTCCACAGATTCGTTGGGCTCCATCTGGACCGCCAGCGAGTGAAGACGGTTGTCGTCCCACGCGGGATCAAAAAGCGCCTTTGGCATAAGAATCGTCCCGCTTTCCCGCGTGAAATCACGATAAACTCCCGCGACGGGAAACTCACGGAGCCCAGAGGGTGTCGTCAGCGTGATGGAATCCGGGCGGCTGCGGAATCGGCTGACAAAACTTTCGCTCACAGCCACCGCAGTGCCCGCATCAAACACCTGCTGAGCATTGGCCTCAGAACCCTCCAAGAACTCCAGATCCCCACGAGCCCGTCCATCCACCACGGCCAGGCTGACATTTTCCCCCTGATGCGACACCGATAATTCCCGAAACGTCGCAAGAGATCTCACCCCGGGGTGACTGCCCACCCACGTGGCGGCAGCATCTGGGAGAAACGCGTGGAGTCCTCCAATTTCATTGGCAGCGGGAGCGATGTAAACATCAGCTGTCAGCGTTCTCTCAATCCACCGCTCCACACTGGATCGAAAGCTATGAATCATCACTGTCACCGCAACAGCCATCGAAACCGCGGCAGCCAACGCGGCTATGGTAAGTGCGTTCCGGTGAAGCGAACGTTCGAGGTGATCGGCCGCCATCCTACCGCCAAGCCCAAAGGGACGCGCCAGGACCGCAACGAGCCTCGCAAACCATGGGGTCAACAACGAGAATCCGGCAACCACACAGCCCGCCGAGAGAAAGCCAAGTAGCTTGTGGCCTCCATGTAGCGAAAAATAACCTGACAAGGCCGCAAGAGAAAGACTGACCAGTGCTCCCACGAACCTGATCAGACGCCGTGGTGCAAAACGCTTTGCCGAGGCCCCCGCCCGAAGGATGGCGGCTGGTTCGACGCGGGCCGCCTCGGACGCTGGGATCCACGCGGCAATCAGCGCTGCAACAATACCCAACCCGAATCCCAACACCGCCTGCATGGGTGTCACCCCTAGGGTGTTGATTCGCGTGACCTCGTAAAGGGATGAGATCGTCCCCGCAATGGGCGCTGCCACAAACCCCGCAAGAAGAGGCGCAAACAGAATCCCAATCGCCGCTCCCAGAATCGCTTCCAAAAGCGCTTCCAACAAAAACAACCAACGGACCTCATTCCGGGTTGCTCCACAGGACCGCAAGATTGCGATCTGTGGCTGACGTCTCACCACGGCTGCGCTCACGCTGTTAAAAACCAAAAACATCCCCACAATGATAGACACCAAGCTCATGGCGGTGAGGTTCAAATGAAAAGCAGCCAACATGGTCTTCATCTCGTCATTCCGACTTGCTGGCGGGGCCACCACAAGATCAGGGGGAATGACCGATCGAAGGTTGCTTATGGCCAACTCCGGGTTGAAACCTTCTTCGAGGAGAATCTGAATCGATGTCAGCCGCCCCTGCTGTCCAAGCAACTCCTGAGCCCACCCAATGTCAATCGCCGCAAGCCGGGGTTCCGCACGCGCCAGGGGCTCATCGGTGACCAATTCAAAAACCGGAGTGAGCGTGCGGCGGACGCTTCCAGCCAGCACTTCAACCTCGCCACCGGGAGCCCAAGCTCGCATTCGCTCGGCCTGTGCCGGCGATGTCGCAATCGTGCCCGGCACCCGCAACCAACGCTCAAAGTCCAGAGTTTCCGCGCCCGAATCCACCAGCCGAAAGGAAAGCAGATCGGCACTTTCCAGCGGATCCAATCCGACTAACCGCAAATACTCGCCCTTGGGCTCGAC
Source organism: Terrimicrobiaceae bacterium (assembly GCA_041744075.1). Lineage (GTDB taxonomy): Bacteria > Verrucomicrobiota > Verrucomicrobiia > Chthoniobacterales > Terrimicrobiaceae > JAJTZA01. Next base: position 7,553 of record JBGTLQ010000114.1, on the reverse strand, counting down.
CAAAGGAAGCAGCCCTTCCACGAGAGGTGCTGCCACCCGAACGCCTTCCGTCCCGGCAATGGTCGGCAAAAGCGCATCCTCAATCTCCCCACGAATCTCCAAATCTGCACGCCCGGTCGTCAGTTCCACCGCCGAGCGAAAGCTCTCCACTGCCCCACGATTCGCAATTTGGATCGCCAAAAACACGGTCACCCCCAAGGCAATGCTTGCCACATTCAACAAGGAAAGCCCCGGTCTCTGAAACGCCGGACGAACTGACTGACGCCAAAAAAGCTCAATAAACCGTGATGTCACCATGGTCACTTTACGCTGATGCCTGATTCGAAGAAACCATGGACTTGATTAAAAAGGAACTGCGTCCACCTGTGAACCACAGGGATCACACAGATGTCCGAAGGTTATGGCGTCGCCAATCTCTGGGGGCCTGTCCGAACTGCTGTTTAAAGCGTCTTGAGAAATGGTAGGCATTGGAGAAGCCAGTTTGATGGGCCACCTCGGCGAGAGAGAGCCCTGTTTCGTGGAGGAGTTTTGCGGCGTTTCTGACGCGTGCCCTCCAAACCACCTCCATCGGTGTTAAGCCCAAGTGGTCATTCGTCAGTTTGGTCAGGTGGCCTCGGCTGACCCCGGCGCGGTTGGCGAGCTTGGCCAGGGTTATTGGTTCCGGCCCCAAGGAATCCACGGCGTTTTGGAAACGAGCCAGCGCAGGGGTTGATGAGGAGGGTAGGGCATTGATCAGCCGGTTCTGCACGCCAGCTGCAAAAGCCCACATGGTGGCGATGACCAGCGAGATCGTGGGGCGTGGTTGGGAAGGGGTGGCTCCTGCGGCCAGCCCGAGCTTGATTAGCGACAGGGTGGGGGACTGACATTTTGAGGGGTGATGAATGGCTGCAGCGGGAAATTTGAGGCTTACGGGCAAATCCTCGGGAAGCACCTGACACCAACTGTGGCGTGTTTCAACAGTTCGCGAGAAATAGAATTCATTCAGATTCCCTGGAGCCAGAAGGATGCCCATTCCCGAGCGCAGTTCCTTCACAACACCATCGACTTTGACCGTGGCCCGACCGCGGTGCACCACCACGAGTTGAAAGTTCATTTGGAGACGCGGACCATGACGGCCTCCTTTCCGATAGGTGACAATTCCAAATCCAGAGGATCCGCTGAATCGTTCCTTGCGATGATGAATCTCAGATATCTTTTTGGAATTTCCAGACATTTTCAAAGCGGGAATCAGGCTTATAGTCCCGAGCATGATCACCGCCCAAGAATCGACAACCAAAATTTTAGATATGCCGCCATTTTCCAGTTGGGAGGGGGGTCGGCCGCCTGAGGGTTGGTTCTCCAGTCCATTGGATGAGAGGGCCGGCAGCTTTTACCGGGAGCAGGGATTTCTTGTTTTGGATCGTGTGCTGAATCATGACGAAGTCACCGCGATTTCTGACGAAGCTGCAAAGCTCTGTCGAAATGCCGATGGGTTGATTGATGGGATCGCGCCCGCCCCGGCCCATGTGAGCGACGATGAGGTCATGCAAAACACGCTGTGTATTCATTTTCCTCATAAATTGTCGGGCTTGATGTCAGAGACGCTTTCGCATCCGCGCATTGTGCAGGCCCTGACCACCACGATTGGGCCCAATGTGAAATGTATGCAGTCGATGTTGTTTTTCAAAGCTGCTGGAAAACCCGGGCAGGCCTGGCATCAGGATGAGGACTATATTCCAACCCGTGATCGATCATTGTTGGGGGCATGGATTGCCTTGGATGATGCCACGGTGGAGAACGGCTGCTTGTGGATCATACCCGGCTCTCAGAAACCGGGCATCTTGTGGAAACAGGAATGGCATGGCGACCGCAGTTTTGACTGTGCGTTGGAGTCCCAAGACTTTCCTTACTCTGCGGCTGATGAAGTTCCTGTGGAGGTCAAGCGCGGGTCGGTGGTATTATTTAACGGATACACCCTCCACCGTTCGCTTCCCAACCGGGCCAAAAGCGGTTACCGCCGGGCTTTGGTTAACCATTACATGAGTGCGGAATCTTTCCTCCCATGGAGGCATTCGGATCAAACTTCAATGGCCATGCAAGATTATCGCGACATTGTGATGGTTGCTGGCACAGATCCCTATGCATGGAAAGGAACCGAGAAGCTTGCCAAGGCCTTTGTGAGAGCCTCCGGCGATGGGGGCTGCGTGAGTTGGATCACCAAGCAACCTCTGCCCTACCAAGATTAGATGTCTTAGTTTCCCGATTTCTGCGCGGCCTTTTCGGCCATGTCGCGAAGCACGGGTGTCAGTTCTGCCTTCCAGATCGCGTATCCCTCGTCACTTAGGTGGATCGTGTCCTTATACAATCCCGGATTGATTTGGCCGTCAGGTGTTAGCAAGGGTTTGCCAGCCTCGAAAAATGTCACATTCCCGTCTGCTTTGGCAAGGTCCTGAACTCGTTTGTCAAAATCCAAAAAGGCCTCAGTGAGTTCCGCGCGCAGGGGGCTGGGTTTGATGCCCATAAAAACTATCGGAACATTCCCAAGGTTTTCCCGAATGGTGGCGATAAAGTCTGTAACCCTTGCCGCAGCCTGCTCGGGTGTCTTTTTAGTGGCGATATCGTTTTCGCCGATGTAGGTCACAATCAGGCTTGGCTTGTAGGGAAAAACAAACTCTGCAAGGTGCTCCTTGATGAGAGGAATTTCTGCCCCGCGGATCCCACGGTTGACGATCGGCAAGTCCGGAAAGTCGTCCTCGAGCGAGTACCACAATTCAAAGCTGGAACTGCCTACAAAATGAATTCCACCGTCGGTTGGTTTTGCTTTGAGGTCATTGGCCCTAAGTTCTGCAAGTCGGATCGCAATTTTTTGTGGGCCAGTCAGGCGGGGAGTGCCCGCTGGTACTGGCGGTGCCTCGGTCACAACCGGTTCAGCGTATGCGTTGGTGGCAAGGATGCAGGAGAAGACGAGTATCGCTCTGATTATGTGCGTCATATAATTACTTAGTCTTGTGGATTCGGTGCTTTTCCATTTGCTCCAATATTTGCTGGTTTGGTGATGCCGAGCATAGCGTCAAAATCGACGTTCGGGAAAATGTCTTTTGGCAGGTAGGAACTGATGTCTGTTCCCGCGCCCAGAGCGGGACTATTGGCTGATGGCCGGAAGTCCATTTGCTGAGGGTTCACAAACAGCTCCGAAAGGTTTCCATTCTCCACTTCGCTTGGTCCCATTTCCCAATTGTACTTTGCAGATTGGAAGGAGTTGAGGGCTGTGTAGATGTTGTGAGAATGGACAACTTTGGCAGCTGAGCCTCTGCTTTGATGTGTTCCAAGTCCATCCAGAATGTTGTTAACAACGGCATAGGATTTCTCAGGGTCCTTGCCCAAATTGAGCGATGAATGAGCATCCGCATTCACAAAGGTGTTGTTGGCAAAAACGATTTGGCCGGTGGCCCATGGGCCTCTTTTGGTATTGGGCCACTCATTCACATTTTTGTATTTCCCGCCCCCATCGGTGATGTTGTTAAAGAAGTAAAGTGGGCCGCTGTCTTGAAATGTGATGGGAGTTGTTGATTTGGTGATCACATTTCCTGCAACAAGCAGGTTCTCGGAGGCGATGTAAAAGGTCATCGCATTGGCATGCGTTCCCAAGATGTTGGAGATTGTGTTATTCAGGATTTGCGAGCGCTTGCCGCCATACATGACTAGGGCCGTTCGTCCCGCATACTCGATGTGATTATTTTGGATAATGATGTTTTCGCCATTGGTCACAAAGATCGCCCGGTGGTCCTTGTTCCAAAGGACATCATTGCCCTCAATCACGGAATCCACGGTGTCATCGAGATAAATGCCGCCATACCCGCGTCCTCCCGACATGTTGTGAGTGATTCGATTATTTTTTAGGAGATAGCCCCCTTTGGACCCAACCCCCCGCGACGCCGTTGCAATGCCGCATCCCCCTCTATCGTCCGCACCTGCAAATTTCCGAATCTCGAATCCTTCGATGTGAATGTGGCTTTCTTTGCCGAGATCAAACCCCCGGTAACGAACCGATTGGGAAATGCGAGTGTCCAAATTTTCCGCGGAATAGGGCCACAGCACAATGCGGCGTTTGCCCGATGCATCGGGCGCACCCACGGAATACTCCCCCGGCTTGTCAATCACCTGGGGACTATTATGAATTGCAAAGTATTGATCGCGCACATCGGCATAAATCGCAGTCTTACCGATGTCTTCAAACGTCACCCGCTTTGTGGTGGGATCATAACTTTGGATGTCATATCTGCGAGTGAAGTTGGGGTTCACCCAGATCAACATCGAGGCTCCCTCAAAATGCGCGGCATCATCGGACGTGAAAACATTGGGATCGGTGATGGTGGTTGTGGTCAGATTCTCATTCGTCACCGTATAAAAGGAATCCCGGCGGTCATGAAAAAAAGGATCGGCCGGGTTGGGGTCCTGGGAAATCCATAAAAACTCGTCGTCTTGTGTCGAAGCGTTGGTTTCGTGAAGATTCAAAAAGAATGGGGAATCCACAGTCACTTCGGTGAAATACAAGTCCTTAAAGTTCGGGTTGCCGCCCGCATCTTCCGCCGACTCGCATTTTTTCCATCCCGTCACCAACTCAGACCCGTCCAAGATCGCTCGTCCCTCGCCCCATCCCGTACCCCGATAAATGATTCGGTTGTCGGGGTTGCCGCTTGCGGGGATTTTTATCTCGCCCCGGTAGATCACCCCTCCTCGAAACTGAACCACATCCCCAGGCTCGAGCAGGGTAGAAGCTGCCTTCGCCTCAGCCTGCGAGTCCCCCGGCGCATGCTTCCATGCCGCCGCCTGGCTTGTTCCAGATTGGGTGTCGCTTCCCTCCGCGTAATCCACAAAATATTCGGCAGCGTTCGTGGAAAGAAGGCATGCTATGACGACAAAAATGGAAAGAACAGTTGCGTGGCGAAAGATTGTTTGGGGGGAATTCATCAGAACCCAAACAATAATCAAATGAGTGATTTTTTACAAGGTGTTTCCGATTTTCCCGTATCGCAAGGCAATCCCCGCTGGATTCGGAGCTGCAAAGTATCATTCCACTTTTCCAGTGAGTTGTCGGGAGGCTTGCAATTTTGCTTTTGGGAATTGATGGTGTCTCCGTCTGCGCAGTTGGGTTTTGCTTGAAGCACGATCCAATGTGGAGACCTGCACGTATATTAAAGATGGCAACAACACTCGAACAGCCCGACACCCTGGCCCGCACGATTCAATCCATTGAGGATGCGAATCTTGCTGATGAACTTGTTGGGGAAAAGCTCACAATCAACATGGGTCCCTCCCATCCCTCGACCCATGGGGTTCTTCGTATCATTTTGGACTTGGATGGGGAGATCATCACCAAGGCGACGCCGGACGTGGGATACTTGCATCGGGGGGATGAAAAAATTGCCGAAAACATGCAGTTTAATCAGTTTGTTCCCTACACGGATCGCCTTGATTACCTCGCGCCGCTTGCCAACAATGTCGCTTATGCGCTGGCTGTCGAGAAGCTCATGGGCTGGGAATTGCCGCCGCGTGGCAAAGCGATCCGGGTTATTTGCTGTGAGTTGGCCCGCATCTCAGCCCACCTTCTTGGGGTTGGCTGTATGGCCATGGATATTGGTGCCACCACAGTTTTCCTCTACACGTTTGAAGATCGCGAAAAAATTTATAACCTGATCGAGAAACTCACCGGAGCCCGCTTCACAACAAGCTTCACACGCATCGGCGGGCAGACCCACGACCTGCCGGAAGGGTATTTGGAAAGCATTCGTGCGTTTCTTCATGAGTTCAAACCTTCCTTTAATGAGGTGGACAAACTCATCACCCGCAATCGCATTTTTGTGGACCGTACCCGCGATGTGGGCGTCATCTCCAAGGAAGACGCCATCGGGTTTGCCCTCTCAGGCCCCAACCTTCGGGCTTCCGGTGTCGAGCATGACCTCCGCAGGAAACAACCCTACCTCGATTACCAAAACTACGAATTCGATATTCCTGTTGGCTCCGTGGGAGATTGTTATGACCGTTACCTTGTACGCATGGAGGAGATCCGTCAGAGCGTGCGAATCTTGGAACAGGTGATCGACAAAATGCCGGACGGTCCGATCAACTACGTTGACCCCAAACAGACCCTTCCGCCAAAAGTCGATGTGATGAGCAAAATGGAAGAACTGATTCATCATTTTATTTTGGTGACCGAGGGTGTGGACGCTCCCGTTGGAGAAGTTTATTTTGGCGCAGAAAATCCCAAGGGTGAACTCGGATTCTACATTTGCAGCAAAGGCGGTGGCGTACCCTACCGCCTGAAAATCCGCGCCCCCAGCTTCGTTAACCTTGGCATCCTGCCAAAAATCCTGCCCGGCACCATGGTCAGCGATGTGGTTTCCATCCTCGGTTCGCTGGACTTTGTGATGGGTGAATGTGATCGGTAGTTTACCGGCCAAGGGCCGCAAAAACCGCATGGATCAGAACGCCAATGATGCCGCCCACGATGGTTCCGTTGAGGCGGATAAATTGCAAATCACGACCCACCGTTGATTCCAGTTTCTCCGCCATCTCTTTTTCGTCCCAGGCATTGATGGTTGAGATGACAAGCTCGCGGCTGTGAGGTCTTGCGGCAAGGATCCCAGCCAGAACCTGCTCGCCAAGGAAGGTGTTAATTTCGGTTCGGGCTTTCTCATTTTCTGACAACTGACGTGAGGCGGAAACGATGGCCTCTTCGAGTTTTTTCCGAACCGCCGAATCTTCCGCAGCGCAGTCGCGAAGGACAAACTCTTTGAGGTCCTGCCATGCCTTGATGGCAAAATCATCAACGACTTGGCTCTCCGCGAGGGAGCCTTGCATAACACGAATTTTAGCTGCCATCTCTGGCGAGGATTTCAAATTGTTGATGAGTTGATGCAGTCGCTCATTAAAAGATTTCCAAAGCGGATTGTCAGTTTCATGGCTTGCCTCATCAAGCGCCGATTGCACCTTCTCAATAGTTTTTCCAGCCACGGCGGAGGCAATGTTTTCACGCCACTGATCGAGCAGCGACCCAACCAGATCTTTGCCAAAGGGGAGGGAACTGAGCATCTCACTGGAAATAGGAATCTCCTTGCTGATTTTTGATTGGATGGTGCTTCGATGATCTTCGATCAACTGACGGGAGGCCTTTAGCACGGAAACAAAAATCTCACGATCCCTTCCGTTCTGAACAACCACTTCCAAGCCCTCACCAACCATGGGCCCCACGTCCGCATTGCGAATCAGCTCCCTCGCTCGATCACCAAGAAGGGACGACATTTCGTCATCAGAAATCCCACTCAAAATGTTGGGAACAAAACGGGAGGCCCTCTCAGCCAGCATCCCGGCATGTTCGGCCAGCCACCGCGAGGCATATCCCGCATAATCGATTCCCCGAAATTTTGGTGCCAGCCTCTCTTCCGTCAGAAAGCTTGATTCCATGAATGAAGCGAGGGACTCGGCCACCCGCCCTTTGTTCTTTGGCAGGATGGCCGTATGGGGAATGGGAAGGCCCATCGGATGACGAAATAGCGCCACCACCGCAAACCAAT
>JBGTLQ010000113.1:0-2510 GCA_041744075.1 Terrimicrobiaceae bacterium | reverse complement strand
GCTCAGTTCCATGTAAGCCCAAAGGAGTTTCGAGCAAAATTGTGGATCGACAAAACCACAAAAAAACGGGCACCGAGGAAGTCCAAGGAGATATTGATTTCAACGGCAAAGTCCGAGTCGAAGGGCCGCCGCAAGACTCTGCCCCGCAAATGACTTCGCCCAGTTCGAATGAAGATTCGACACCCGTGTTGGGTTGGGCCGGGTGGTGGCTGCCATTGCCGGAAGATTGGAAGATTCTCAAAGTATCTGGAAATGATCGTGCTGGTTCCCTCACAATGGGAGATAACAGCCGTCCCCGATTGGAGATCACTTGGGCCTGGGTATCCAAGGTGCGCTTTAATCCTGAAAAGTATTTAAGGAAATTTTTAGTGGGGGGAATGTCCAGAGCGGACCGGCATTCTGCCAAGCAAAGTATCATGCCTCTTTTGTTGCCGCATTTTTCGAAATCATTCTGCATTAAGGATAAAGATCGAGTGCGTGGCGTCGCCTATTGTGAACAGACGCACAGGATTCTCCATTGGGTCTATCATGGAACTTCTGCGGATGTTCTCAAATTTGAGGAACGAATTTCTTCCTGGCGCGATCAATCCCTGCAACCGGAATCGCGCTGGCAGTTCTTCGGGATATCCTTTTTCGTGCCATCGGGATTCCGGCTGAGTTCCTTCTTATTAAATCTTGGAGATATGAAAATTTTGCTTTCTGATTCCACAGGTTGGTGGAGACGAGAACGCCTGCTCGTGCGGCATATTTCACCAGCGGTTTTGGCATTGGCAAGACGTCCATTCCGGGAATGGTTAATCGAATTATTTCGTGATAACCGCAGAATATATCGGTTGAAGGACCCGGAGAAAAAAATGGACGGAGGCCAGTCGCTTATTTTGCAGGGCCGTTTGCGGTTTGTCCTGCGTGTAGTTTTGCGCCCCTTGGTAATTCTGATGCCGTCAAGAATTGAAGTCTCCCTTCACCACTTGATTGACAACAATCAATTGCTCTACTTGGAGATTTCGGCTCCGGTTCGCAGAATCGATGCGATCCGCAATACGATTTTGGCAAATCGGACAACGGAGGCTGTGTCATGAGTGAAGCAATGGACAGGGCCTTGTCGTTTGCGGCCATTCCCATTCAAGGTAGAATATTGGAACGCCATCCCATTAAGGGAGGCGGAATAGGTTTGGTGGTGGCGGTCCCCACGCGACCGCTTCAGAGGAAGTTGCTACGACTTCCCGCGACTGATAAGAAGAAATTTGAGCTGGATCTTGTCGGAGCAAAACTCCTCGATTGGTGCGATGGGAAAAACTCCATTACGGAGATCATAGGGCTTTTTTCGAAGGAATATGCCATGGATCGCCATGCGAGCGAAAAAGCAGTTATTGCTTTTTTTCGAACCTTGGTTGGTCGATGTATCGTGGTCTTAAAAATTCCTCAGCACGAAGGGGAATCCTGACTGATTCTAAAGTTAATGGATTTTATCCAATCCATATCCAAAATTGTGATCCTGTGATGTGGTGCTTGTTTTTAGATGGTGTGATTGGTGAGTCTCATTGGCAATGAAGTTGCCCCCTAAACTCTTAGCTGAAATGCCACCATGTTGCTTTGCAATATGGGGGCACTTTGGGGTTAATTACAGGCTCAGGGAGGTGTGGGATGGGCACTGATGTGGCTGTCGCAGTGAGGGATGTTACTCGTGTTTTTCAAGCAGGAACCGAATCGGTCCACGCTTTGCGCGGAATATCCCTGGATATTTTCCAAGGAGAATATTTGAGCATTATGGGCCCTTCTGGTTCAGGCAAAAGCACGCTTTTTAATATGATCGGCGGCCTGGATCATCCGACTTCCGGGCGAGTCGAGGTGCTTGGAGTGGCGCTCACCGATTTGAGTCATTTGCTTCAAGCCAGAATGAGAAGTCTCTGTATTGGTTACATTTTTCAAAGTTACAATTTGATTCCCACACTCAACGCACTCGGAAACGTGGCTCTGCCGGGACTATTTGCAGGCAAAGACAAAGCGTCAGCGGAGCGTCGGGCGGCGGAGCTTCTTGAAAAGGTGGGCCTTGGTCACCGGATGGATCACAGACCTTCCGAGCTATCCGGAGGCCAGCAACAACGCGTTGCCATTGCCCGCTCGTTTGCAAATAATCCCCGCATCATCCTTGCTGATGAGCCGACGGGCAACCTCGATACCCGCACGGGCGAAGCCATCATCGCGGATCTCAGTCGTCTCAGTCGTGAGGAGGGGGTAACGGTGATTTCTGCAACGCACGACCACAAGATGCTTCAGGTCTCGGATCGCATCGTGACAATTCAAGACGGCAGGATGCATCGGATTCAGACCCGTGATGAAATTGATATTCATGTGGGCAGTATTGAGGAGGCAACGGCATGAAGGAGCATGTTGCTGTCAATTTGGAAACCGCCCGTGGAGACGAGCTTCTGGTTTTTTTGGATGATAAATTTCCAGCATTTCCGGCCACCACGATGTTTGGGTTGGTTTGGAGCGGATTGCGTGTTCGA
>JBGTLQ010000112.1:0-6298 GCA_041744075.1 Terrimicrobiaceae bacterium | reverse complement strand
GGACTGCCCAGCCCTACCATCAGAGGGGCGCTTCGCGCTGGCACCAGTTCGTTCTTTCTTGGGTAGGGTCGGGCAGTCCCTTGCCCGCCCACTTTTTTGCTTTCCGAAAGGGAGCTTACGATCACACCCCGGCAATCATCCTCACCCACTTTTAATCACGCCCGAGGGACGCCCGTTCCCCCTGGTTAATGCTGGCCTTCTTAATGCCAAAACGTCCGGCAGTTGAAACTACCGGACGTTTTGTTTTCTGATCGGAGCGTTGAAAAACCGACCAGTTCCCCCAAGTGTGATTGTTTTAAGCGTGGCGGCGACGACGGGTGATCAGGAAAGTTCCTGCTCCGGCCAGAAGCAACCATGTGGCGGGTTCTGGGATCACGGTGATGATGCCTGAACCTCCGAACCATTGGTTGCTCTCAAAGGATGCTCCGCTGCCGACAGCCCCAAAGGTTCCTGAGAAATAACCGGTGTCACCCAGATACAGGGCTCCGACGGTTTCGTTAAGACCTGTAGCCAGAGTCACCATGCCATTGGTGAGACCAAAGTTCTGCAGGGTGAGGGTTGCGGTGTCAGAGATGGAAATATCATTAAACAAGGAGAGGGTGGCACCATTCGCTATGGTTACGTCCCCAGTCACACCAAGGTTCGAGGTGCTTTCCACTTGCAAGGTTCCACTGGAGACGTGGGTATCACCCGAGAAGAGATTCGCTCCCGAGATAATCAGAGTGCCTGTTCCTGTTTTGGTGAAGCCTCCAGAACCAGCAATGGCCGCACCGATCCTGTTAGTATTGCTTCCATTTGACCAGACCACGCCTTCGGCAGCCCCAAAATTTAAGGTGCCTGCAGCAGCATCTCCTGCAACCCCAATGCCCCCATTGTTGGATGCGAAGATGAGGCCACCACTTGTGACATTTAGGGTTTTTGCCGTGCCAATATTTGTTGAACCGCCGTTAGTAACCCTCAAAGCATTGACTGTGAGCGAGACATCGGGATCAGCGATGGCCATGTTTCCAACCGAGACGTTACGAGTTGCCCCTGCCGCGAGCGTAGTTGCGTATTCAGTCGTCGTATCAAGAGCCCTAATCCCATTGCCATCGTATGTTGCGAAAGTGTCACTACTCGCCGCTGATGTGTTGGCATTTGTGGCGACCATCCATGGAATGATGCTGATGTCTGTGTTGCCAGTGGTGCCGCCTCCACCAATCAAATAACTTGCCCCATTGGTGATTGAAAGGGTGGTGGCATTAAGCGCGGAAGGATTGTTGAACTGGCTTCCAGCAACGAGGATGGTTGATCCGGCCGACCGGTTGAGATCACCAACAGCCAAGACCCGTGAGGTTGTGGTTGTGGCACTGCCCGCTGATGCAACAACAAGGCGTGAGTAGCCACTGTTCAAATTGACAGTGGCGACGTTATCGAGAATAACCCGATTAAGTTCAGCTGCATTAAGAGCCTGACCTCCCGCAATGAGAGTTCCGCCGTTGAATGTGATGGTATTTTGGGTCAGTCGCTGACCTGGATTCGTGGCAGATGTGGAGCCTTGCCCCACCTGAATGCCGCCGCCGTTTTGTGTGATGCCTGCAGAGAGGTGTCCATTGATGACAAATTCACTGGCATTGGGGAGGGCACCATTCTGACCTAATCCCAAGGCCATTGTATTGCTTCCCGCTGCCATCCCATTGGCAATATATCTTCCAAAATAGTTCTCTTGTCTTCCGCCAATTGATAATGCCCCGTGGCTATTATTTGTGATTGTGGAGTTGGCATCACCCACCAAGGTATTGGTGCCGTTGATTTGAATCGCGGAGAAGCCAGATCCAAAGAAACCTCCAGTGAAAGTCAGATTCCGACCCGACATGTTAATGGCATTGTTTGAGAAGGTTAGTCGTTGATTGTTGGCGGCATCAACCCCTCCCATGTTCACGATCAAATCCGAGGTCAGAGTCACAGGCGCGGAAATTGAGTTAATCGGCGTGCCAACACTGGAGAGATTGAGCTGAGCCGCCGTGCCGATCACGCCGGAGTCAAATGTCAGACTGCCGGAGAAAGCCTGAATATTAAATGCGAATGCCCCGGCACCAGAATCTCCATAGTTGAGAATCCCGACCGTGATGGGTACGTTCAGGCGAAGCGTTTGATCCGCCAATATGTCATTATTCACATTGGCAGTTGCACCAGCAGCATTCGGAAAAACACCCGTCCAGTTTGCGCTGTCATTCCAATCATAATTACCTCCAGCCGTTTGGTTCCATGTTTGAGCGGAGAGGTTTGTTGTGAGTCCGATGATGGCGGCAATGGCGGCCAGTTGAAGGGGTCGATTTCGTGTGGGATTTATCATAGTGGGGTTTGGGGTGGTTAAAACGAACATCGTGAATGATCACGTTTATGTTGGTTGTTGTCAATCAATATTTAAACATTTTTGACGAAATTCATCTGGTTGCGTCATTCAGAGGTAAAACACCTAGCAGGAAGGGCTTTTTTATTTGGAGAGTGTCATCCGTCCCCAACTCAGAGGCAGGGTGCGGACGCTGAGATCTTTTTTGCGGGGCCAGAAGACCTCGCGGGGGGAATCGTTCCCGATGATGGAAAGGTTGACGTTAACGCCAAATTCCTGACCGGCTTTTGGCGAGAAGTGTTGGAAGGCGGCGGCGGGGAGGAGGAATTCCATGATATAGCCGTCCGAGGTTTTGCGAGCGGCGCTTTGGATTCCTGGGATGTCAAATTTGGTTTCCGGGATTTCGTCATTTCCCATCCACTGACCCACATACACCCGATTTTCGTCAAACAGGGGGACGAACCAAAATTGGTGATCCCCTTTCTCGCGAATGTTTTTGGTTTTGTTGGGATCGGTCGAAAGAAACAACTCGAGGGCATCGCCGGCCCAGAATTCGCGGGGGTTTTTGACTTGGGCGAGGGAGTTTTTGACTTCGACGGCTCCGTAGAGACCTTCAGGGGCCAAGGCGAGCCAGATGCGGGCTTCTGCCTCGCTACGACTTGATCCGAGCATCCAATCAGGGAGATGCGAACCGGTGGGCCAATCCTTCAAATCGGCATCAATCTTGAGGGATTTGGCGGCAGCGAGCGGGAAGCGGTTGGGAATAATCGGGGCTTGGATGGTGACCCCTTTCGATGATTCAAAAGCGACAATCGCCATTTCACCGGGTTTCCAGTCCTCGCTCCAGGTGAGTTCCATTTTCTGGGGGCGGCGTTCGCCGGGAGTCAGGTTTTCGATGGGAAACTCCAAAACCTCAGCTTTCCATGACGCAGGCAATTTGAGAGAAAATGTTCCGTTTTGAATTTGCGCGGATCGATTTTCGATGAGCACTTCCGTGGTGGTCAAACCGGGTTGCCCTTCCAGAGGTGAGACCTCGAGAGAAAACGGCTGCTGGATATTTATAACCAGCGGCATGGATTTCACGAGTTTGTCGCTCTCATAAAATTCGACTTGGGCCTGGGTTATTCCATCGGCCACATCGGCAGGAACAGAAAATTTCAGGGTCAGATCCTGAACCTCACCGGGTGCAACTGAGTAAGGTAGGTTTTCTTGCAAGCTCGTCCATCCCGATGGGGGAACGATCACAGTTTTGCCTTCGATTTTCTGCTCCCGATTATTGGTCACCCGAACGTTCACCTCGGCGGTGTCACTGGGGGAAACCACAATCATGTGGTTCGAATCGATGTCATAAGCGGTCTGGGCGAAAAGCGGATCGCTTTTTTTGAGACCGATGGCATACACGGGGGCCATTTGCAGATTGGCTGACAGTCCATCCAATGGGTTTCCAAGGTAATCAACAAGGCTCTCGGCTTGGAATGTGGTGCGGGGGCCTTTTTCGTCATTGATTGTCCACAGCCCCGCCACCAGTTTCCCATCATTTTCAAAAACATAACCAGCGGTATTGGATCCGGGGTTAACGCTTCCCACGTAGATTGGCCGTGGCAGGATGGCGGAAAGTCCGGCCATGGCGGCGAAGGAAAGTTTGGGTTCATGGTGATGGGTGATCAATCCGCAGCCATCAAAGAACCGGGTGGCCTTGGCTTCATCCTGATCAAAGTTATAAAACCAGAAGGCCTTGTCCGTGCCTGCGGCAAAGGAAAGCAAGAACCCACGTTGCAGGTAAGCGGCTTGTTGTTCGGGTGTGACGACCGGGCCTGCGAGCGTGTCCCAACCAAATTCTGTGAGCCAATGTTCACGTTTTTTGCCATCCACTTGCGCGGCCCGTTTGGTCATTCTAAGCGAATCAAAAAACGAGCCAGGCCTCCGGCCTTCGGGGAGTCGTTGACCACTGTTATAATTTTCATAGTTGGTCTCTGGTGGTTCCGTGCCGGTGTAGTGGTGAGAATTCACCACATGGATCTCATCAAAAAAACCGTTCTTCACCGCATCTTCCACAAAGACCGGGTAAATCCCTGCCCTCCCCTGCTCCACGGCGATGAGTTGCCCATCACCAAGGATAGCAATCAACTCACCAAATTTTTTGTGGTAGAGATTGTAGTTTTCCCAATTCACGGCCCGTTCTTCCAAGGCATGTTCAAGGTCATATTCATTGCCAAGTTCCCAGAAGCGGAGCTGGGGGAAACTGACAAGAACCTCCGCCATATCGAGAACCCACTGACGGTCCGGCCCGAGGCGCAGGGTTTTTCCTTCGACCATCACAGGAGGCTCTACCGCATTCAGAACCGGCACACAGATCAGGCCCAGCCGCTCATAGTCACTCAGAACCAGCGGAAAATTTGGCCAGCCCTTGTAGCTCCGATCAGGACCTCTGGCCTGCTGAAATTGCTCCAACCGAAAAGCGTAGTCCCGGTACCAGTAGATGCCCGCTTGTTTGAAGGCCTCAAACAGACGATTGCCTCCCCCATGATAATTCAAGCCATAGGGAGAGGCCAGTTTTTGCGCTTCGGTCGGCTCGGGAAGCACTGGCACCTTTGCCAGGGTCAGGGCTTTCTCGGTGGTTGTCTGGTCGGCCCATGTGATTTTGGCGGTGACCGAATAGATGCCATATTTGGGGGCTTTGATGGGAAACGTTTTGGCGAAGGGCTGCTCCACTCGCACGACGTCCTCCCATTTCTGAACTTCTTCCCCGTTCTCATCAGTGACACGAAAAACCGCCTTGCCCTCCAATACCCCGGGGCTCCAATTCTGGACCTGGAGGGTCACTGCAGGCTCGCGAGCAGAAAAAATGTTCGCCTGCTCGGCGGTGCTCAGTTTGACCTCCACAAGCGGGGTCCGGGGAGCTTCCTTGAGGGCATTGTCAGGGTCTGTCGGCGAAGGATCCGCCGTCCAACTCCGCAGCAGACCCGTGGCCGGATCAATGCCCGACACATCGGTCTCGACCCCTATGCCTCCAAGCAAAAGCTCTGCCTCTTTTTTGTCAGACTTGAAGGCAAAATTATGAGTCGAAATCCCAGAAATTGCCACCGGACGCACCCACCCGCTGGGAACATCAAAAGTCAGGGTTTGCCAATCAGTGCCCTTATCCAACTTGGTCTCCCATGTGAACTCTTTGCCACCCTCCTTCGAACGATTCCATCCATCTTTGAAGATCACTCTCACCGGGAGCCGGTCATCGGAACGTTTCACTCGCAGCGTGACTTTTTTGGCATCACCGGGAATGACAAGTGGCTTCGCTGGTTCAATCGTAAAATGCTCAAAACCCTCTCCAGTGAAGGCAATCTTGACTTCCATGCTTCCGCCGGACTCCACGCCCGGTGCCCTATCGGTGACAAGGGACGCCTTGCCTGGCGCAGCGCTGTACGTGGAGGGGGCCCAGGCTTTGCCCGAAAAATCCTCAACAATTTTGTTGGTGATCTCTTGGGTTTTCGCGGAACCGCAGGCCAATGACAAAAGCACAAATACTATGCAGAGCCCTGACAAGGAAGCCAAACGATGATGGTGCGCAGAAGCAAACAACTGAGGGAGCATCGTGGGAACATTCCCAATTATTTGGAAGCCGTCAAGGCATCTCTCGTGATGAGGTTTGTGGGGTCTCAATGATTTTGTGCGCCCGTGGATTGGCACTTCGAGAATCAAAAATCAACACTCGGCACTCATCAATTCAGAAAAAATGGGCGGGCAAGGGACTGCCGCGCCCTACCACAGAAAAAACAAACTGCCGCTCACGCAAGGCACCTCATTGATGGTATGGCTTGCCAGCCCCTTTTTTCTGGGAACGTTCACTCATTGATTGACAAATGCCGACTTGGGTTTCTAATTTGAGGGAGTATGATCCTCCATCCCCTCCCCATGCGTGCCCTGAAATCCTTTGCTTTGGCGACTTTGCTGTTTGCGCTCCATTCCCCT
>JBGTLQ010000111.1:0-28700 GCA_041744075.1 Terrimicrobiaceae bacterium | reverse complement strand
GTTCCGATGACATTCCATGTGTTGAGATAAGGCCGTCCCCGGCATGTTGCCGGCTTCCGCCACACCCAGTGGCGTGAGGAACAGTGCGATCAGTACCAGCCGCCGCAACATCTCCCCGTGGATCGAGCCTTCCCAAAAGAGCGGAAACACGGGACAACCGGAAATCCCTGTGACGCGACGATCCTGCAGGTCAGATTTCACTTTGCTGCGGAGATCGGGGATTTCTTTTCAGGATGAGGGGGCTGTTTTTTCCGGTGGCACGATGGGCATTTCGATGGGGCGGCGGGCGTAGAAGAGGAGCACCGAGCCGGAGCCGGCGGCGAGCAGCCCGATCAGCACCAGGAGCGTGGGAAAGATCCATGTGCTGAAGACGGTCGGGAAAATGACCCTGCGCGGGTCGGCCGGATCGTAACGGATGGGCAGGGTGGTGCTGAGTCCGTCGGCCTCTTTGAGGGGATAGAGCGGCTTGAGGAGTCCGGCCGTTGGCATGCGCAATTTGACGCGGGTTCCGTCGGCGGTCTGGAAGGCGAAGACGTTCCAGAACAGGTAACTGCGGTCCATGCGTTCGAAGTTTTCCCGCACGAGCACGTCATCAAGGAAGACCTCGTCGGGCAGACCGGCCTTGACTTTGAGGATGCGGACGGTCTTGGCGGTGGCCGGGGTTCCGAAGAACAAAAGCTGGAGGTTGGGCACGAGGTCGAGGGAGGAGAGCCCGATGAGGATCACGCCGAAGAGGATCATGAGAATCTTCTGCGGGACATAGCCGGGGATGTAGATCTCGTGGGTGGGAGAGGTGTTCATAATGTTGCCTCCGCTTCCTCGCGACCGCGTTTCCGCACGAGGCCCCGCTTCTCGAGGACACAGAACACCCGGACGATGCCGAAGCCGATGAGCCCGAGGGCGATCATCCAGAAGTAGCCGGCCATGTAGTCGTATTTGAGCGGCGCGTAGGCCGCCGTGAGCACCGGGCGGCGCACCGAGAAACGCGATGCGCTTCTGGCCGAACTTCAAAAGGTCGAAACTGAAATTTCCAAGACTTTCGAAAACGGGACTGCCTTCAAGGCGGTAACTCTGGGGCATGAAACAGGACACGGACGCACGTCTGCCGGTTCTTCCAGGAAAGTTCCGACGAAAGGGAGAGCTGTGCCTGCAAAACGCGGCAAGCGTGGAGCCGTCAAGGAATTGATCTTGGCCGGGCTCAAGGAAGCCGGTGAAGCGGGAATTGCCGTGAAACACCTAGCTGCCAAGCTGGCCATCAAGCCACAGAACATCCATGTCTGGCTCCACACGACGGGCAAGAAAAGCGGTTTGGTGGAAGCTGCCGAAAGAGGAGTCTATCGTCTCAAACAGGCGGTCGGCGTCGATGCTCCGAGAAGTATCGTCGAAGTTCCTAGACCGAAGGTAGCCCGGAAGAAAAATGCGACAGCCGCCTGAAAAAGCAGGAAGAAAAAAGTTCCAAAGGCAAAATAGCGGTGTTCAGATCAACGCAGCGTTTCGCTCGAGGAACGAAGTCGTTGAAGTGAGTTGCTGCCGGGCAAGACAGTCAATGTATTCCTGAACTGTAAAAGGCGGCTTCTTCAACCGTTCTCGACATATTTTCGCGGAAAGGCAAATTGCTTCGGGAGCGAGATCAATCAGATTACCGACAAACTCATCGGGATGTTGCGCCTCAATCCCGTACGGGGCCAACGCATCTGCTGGAAAATCACCCAAATTGAATGTTACGATGACATCAGCACGACCGCGAATTGCCGCCGCCAATACATGGCGGTCATCGGGATCAGGAAGTGACATCCCTTGAATTAACGCTTCGTAGTTCTCAATCAAGCAATCGGGAACAGCTCGATTCATCAACTGCCGCGTTCGGGCAAGCGCAGCGGGATCAAGATCGGGCCTCTCTTCCAGCAGGTTGCGAATCCACTCGTCATGGATCGCATCTGTCCAACGAGCACTGAAAAGACCTGAGCAAGCCAGTTGCAGAAGAAAGTCTCGCAATGGCGCGGGATAAAGGACGCAAGCGTCATAGATGACCGTGAATCGTGCCATCAATAGCCCATCCCAAGGTCCTGAGCCTGTTGCGCCAGTTCATCAAGTGCGGCGTGCCGATCTGTCATCGTCCGTTTCTTGTATTCAACGATATCCTGAAAAAGAACCCTCCGGTGCTTCCCAACCTTCCGGAATCGAATTTCTTTTTGATCGAGAAGTTTGAGAAGCGAAGGACGCGACATTTCCAAAAAATCCGCAGCTTCTTGAGAGGTCATTTCCCGATGCATCGGAATGACGGTAACGGCATTCCCATCTGCCATCTCGGACAGGATCTGGACGAGGAGCCGGAAGGCAGCCATGGGAATTGCCGCAGCTTCAGGGTGTTTGCCGCCCCGAGATTGAGCATGAATTTCTATTTGAGAACCGGCACCGACCAAACTGCCGAAACGCCGACTAGACTGCCGGGCCAGTTCCAAATCCTCCGAAGTCGGAACAACAGTTCGGGAAGCTGGAAGATCGATCGTTTTCACAAACGAAGCATCCGCTGCATTCGAAGCAAACGCAAATCTTTTCGGTCTCTTGATGGCACCCCTCGTTTCCCCGTTCGTTTACTTTCACGCTACGGCCAATCGCCGCTCGATATAGCCCAACAGTGTATTTGCCGAATCTACAAAAAGCGCGGCCTCTGGAGCATCCAGCAGGTTACCGTTGGGGTGCGCGATACTGCCTCGATTTCGTACAGGTCCCAGGGCATCAACAACCCGAGCAAGCCCGCTAATCGCATTGTTGATATGAGGGCTGAGGGCCAAATTTCCTGAAAAGGCGGAGTGTTTCAGCGTCAATTCGCGAAAAAGAAAAGTGATCTGGGAGTCAGGCGCAAAAGGAATCCCAGCCTGAGAAAGGATGTGTTCTATATGGCCTTGCAGTGCGGTATGTGCCCGATCTACGCCTGAAAGTGGCCGACCATCCCGAAGCGTAGACTCCATATCTCGGAGAACTTCCCGAACCACCTCTCCGGTGTCGACAACCGCCGGGATTTCCACCCGTGGGAAATTCTCTGACGCAGGATCAAATCCAAAGGAAACGAACCGAATGTTGTCATGCGCGGCACGTTGAACGATCCGCGATAGAGACTGAACAGCTCTAAAAAGTTGGTCGCGACGACCGTTGAGACTCAGTTACTCCTCCCACTTGACGGACGCGGCGAGAACCGCAAAATCGTCCCCAAACCCGTTCGTTCCATCGTACAATTCGAACCGGTATCTTTCCCACAAATCCTTCGCTTCCGTCGCCCCCAAGCGCAACAAATCTGCGCGGATCAATTCACAGATTTGCACCCAAGGAATTGAGGTCCTGCGCGAATCATGAATTTGGAAATCCATCGCCCCTGATGGTTGTTGGGGGAATGCCACTCGGTAACTCACATCCTTCCAATACCATTCGAAATGGAGAGCGCCGAGTATGAAAGCGATTCTTTCGGTGGATGGAGCCCAAAATTTCGATGGGGTCTGCTCCTGCTCGTCAACAGCAACGACGAAGTCGTAATCTGCGATCTCGCCACCAAAACCGAAGTCGCCCTCGAATCCCCACGGCATGTCAACCGGCTCGCGGTGTGGCGGGGGAAGTAGCCTTGCTGGATTGTAGGCAGCCTGATAAAATGATCGTTCAATCCTCCGTAAAATTATGACCCCAATGGATGCAGTCATGGCATTTGCCACCATTACGCAACTGCTCGGTATGTTCATGGATGAACGAAAGGGTGAAAAAAACCTTCGGAAGGAGCAATTTTTCGAATGGCTGCAAACCCATCGGCATGACGAACTGAAGGAGCTAATTTGCAATACGCACCATCTGTCCGAGCAGATCGATTCTGTCTTGCAGTCCAATCACACCCAAATCCTGCAGGAACTCAAAACGGCGAACAAGACACTCGCCCAGGTAATGTCTCGATTGCAGGGTTTCGGACCGATGGTCGAAACCTTGATTCCAGGCGACAAGCTGTCCGATTTTGCCCTGGCTGCATTGTGCTATTTCGAGGACAGCGGTGAGACTAATTTGATAACTCTCCCGGATGGTAGTGGCGTTCAATTCGGGAATAGCGGTGCGATTGAGCACGATGATGCCCGATTTCTATCGGACGACATGAATGCTCTCGAAACTTGTGGTTTTATAAAAGCGGTCTCACATCAACAATCATACTCGGTCTATGAATTGACGCGCCGGGGTGCGGCCTATGCACGCATCATCAAAGAGCAAGAAGAGGAATCAAAGGGGAAATGCCCGACATAATTCATGAATGAGCTTCTTTACCCGCGAACCACGTGTTGCGGGAAAGGCAGGCATCGGACTACCTCCACGCGATATGACTGACGAGGAAATCCAGCGGATTCGTCGTTTGGCGGGTAAGGTCAATCCCGATACCATTGCCTCATGGGCAAAATTTCTCAACCCTGACGCCCTTAAACAGAATCTGATAATTTGTGGACTGTATTTGGCTGCCTTTGAGTTGTTGAAACAATCCCTGATTGGCAGGCCAAAGGATTTTTTCTGGAACGGAATTCGGGATGGCGAGGACTACATCAGCCCGGAATATGAAACCAAGGTTCTTGCTCTCCATAAACACCGATACACCGCCTCGGCGCTCTGGTGGCAAAAGATGGGCGCGATAGACGCGGCTGACTTGGATAAGCTGCGCGAGGTCAGGGAGCACCGGGACGAAATCGCGCACAATATGCCGAAGATGCTCGGCACAATCGAACATTGCATCAAGGTTGATTTGCTCTGCGCGTGTCATGACCTCCTTTTCAAAATGGATAATTGGTGGATTCGGAACATCGAGATCGACTCCAATCCTGATCTGGAAGGACAGGCGTTTGCCCCGGACGAATTGAATGGAGCGACGAGCTCTAGTGCATTGTTCCTCTCCCTGATGCTTCCGATCGCAGCGGGCGACGACAGCCGACTTCGCTCCCTCTACGAAATGTGGACTGAAGCAATGACCAAAGCGGAAATTCAACCAGAGTGATGGCAACACATGAAAATTCCGACAGTCCGCCCCTCGACCTGAATGTGGACGTGCATTCCCTACCTTGGCCTGACGGTTCGTTGAAGCTTTTTGAGGAAGGTTCCGCATCACCGGATACCGCATGGATACATCCCACGGCGCGGGACTGGCATCAATACGCCTTCGGTTATCAAGCCGCTTACGAAAAGCTGTTCGAGTCCTGGGAAACCTCAAGTTTTCGGCCCGATCCCCTCATTTATCCAATCGCATTTCTTTGCCGCCATTACGTTGAATTGCGGCTCAAGGAGTTGATTCAAATGTGCTACTCACTTTTGGACCTGCCGAAAGACTGGAGATATAACCACAGGATTGATTACCTGTGGAAAAAGTTGCGCCCCCATCTGCAAACTATCTGGCCCGAGGGGCCGCAAACCGACATAGACTACGTCGAAGCTCTGATATTGGAGTTTTCGGCGATGGATGCGACCTCTATGGCATTCCGCTATCCGGTTGATAACGGTGGGGAAAAGCATCTTCCGACTGTCCAGCGGCTCGATGTAGCCAACTTGCGCCGGGCAATGGCGCAACTCGCGGCGTTTCTGGATGGAGCGTGTCAGGGAGCGAGCGTTTACCTTGAACACAAGAATGACTCGATGAGTTGGTAAGGCGGCGGATACACTTCCAAAACTGTCATGACCAAAGGCCGCTTCCTTTCCCCCGTTGTTGCGATTGGCTACATGGCCGCCGCTTTTTTTGGCGGTGGCTGGGAATCCATCTGGCGTGCGTCCATCTTTTTGATTCTGCCGCTGCCCTGCTTCTCGTTCGGTGACGAAATTGGCAGCTACACCGGAATCGGACGTGATACCATTACCTGCACCTCTCCCGGCTGGCTCGTAGCGGCAGGCGGATGGCTCTTGCTACTGATGCCGGTGATCCTTGCCCTTGTCATGCCCTTAACCCAGACGGTCACATGATGACGGCTCCTTTCTTTTGAAAATTATGAAACCAGCGGATGCGCTCAAATCACTACAGGAATTGGTCGAGCAAAACAGCGGCGGATGCCGTGACGCCGAGGATTGGGCCGAGGTACAGCGGCTGATGGGAGCAATTCGCTCCGGCATCGTGAGGCAGTACGATAAATTTGATGAACTGGAGCATTGGCTGGATGTGTATTTCAGCGAGCGAAAACATCGCCAACACTCGGGCGGACTACCACAAATTCGGGTCTGGATTTATACGAACGTTGACACCTTGAAAGGGTGTGTTGGCTAGATCGAAGGCGCGATGAACCGACCAATTTCCAATAAACCCGGGGAGGGTAAGAGAGTCTGGTGCCTCAAAGAAATCCGGGGAACCTCGCCGGATACGAGAAAACGTGCGCATGTTCCGGCCAACACGGGAGGCACGATTCACTATACGCATGCGAGTGGCCCCCTTGGCACCGGACCAGCATTGGTAGTGGTTCAGTGGGACAACGGACAAGAAACGGACACCGGTTTTGCGAATATCCTCTGCATCCATCCCTTTCGAACACTGGACGATTTATTGGAGGCATCCGTAGGGGCAAGCTGTGCAGACTACATTCTCGGTTCGGAAAACGAACTGGAAGGATTTCGCATTGAGGTCTGGATGGGTGAAAATCTCGAAACCCTTTTCTTTCCCGAAGAGCAGCACGCATTTTACCGGGATTTCCTCATACCTCGGGTCAAAATCAGTGTGAACATTGGCGAGACGAAATGGGAGAAACGGGAATATCCGGACGAAGACGAGGCATAAACTCCTCTTCTATCCATTCGATTGCCCGGGCAGCGCGTCGTTTTGGCGGCAAAGACAGGCACGGGCCTCCTGAAATCCCCTTCAATTCGCCGAAATCGTCCTATTTTGGGTAACAATGGGTAACAGAGAAACCAGCTTTTCCCGTCATTTTCCATCCTCTCGGTTTCGACACAGAAAAGCCCGAAGAGCTTGTATTTATCAGCTTCTGCGGGCGAAAAGAGGGTCCGGAAAAATGGTGCGCGATACAGGGTTCGAACCTGTGACCCCTGCCGTGTCAAGGCAGTGCTCTACCACTGAGCTAACCGCGCGTTCCGAGCCGACTTCGAGGAGTTGGCTGGGTGGGAGGGGAATTTAAGCGTTAACGTTCGGCGACTGCAACTGTTTTTCATGGATTTGCGCGAAGCAGAATCGGAAAGGGTGGGGGTGGGATTAAAAGTGGGCGAGGTGGATCGGGCGCTCCGCCGCACGATGAGAAATCCTACGCGGCTCCGCCGCCATTTGCCCGCATCGCGCTCGGGGATCGCGATCCAGTGCGAACGAAGTCTTCAATCTCACCCACATTTCATCACACCCGGTGGAGCGAGCGCCTTGGTTCACAAATTTTCTCGTTTACAGGCGGCCTGAATACAGCGAAATTGTCCGATCTCGCTCACGTGGCGGAACTGGCAGACGCGTGCGCCTCAGGAGCGCATGGGGTAACCCTTGGAGGTTCGAATCCTCTCGTGAGCAAATTTCTTTAGGCCGCCACAGCCACCGGCGAACCCGCAGATTTGAGCGATCTCAGTTTTTCGATCACGGATGGAACAATGACACAGGCTTCTTGCAGATCTTCCTCAGTGTTGAGACGTCCAAAGGAAAACCGCAAACTGGCTCGGGCACGGTCATTCGAGAACCCCATGGCGCGAAGCACGTGCGAGGGATGGACCGAACCGCTTGTGCAAGCTGAACCTGCGGAGCAGCAAATGCCTTTTTCTCCCAAAAGAATGAGGGCTCCCTCGCTTTCCAGCCCTTCAAAGGTGAGGTTGGAGGTGTTGGGGAGGCGGTTCTCTCGGTCGCCATTCACTTCGGTGCCGGGCACGGTTTGGAGCAAGTGTTCCTCGAAACGGTCACGCAGAGACTTGACGAAGGTGTGTTCGGTCTGCTGATGCGCGATCTCCGCAGCTTTGCCGAAGCCGACAATGCTGGCGACATTTTGAGTCCCGCCTCGCCGGGTCTCTTCCTGACTGCCTCGAAGCAGGGGCGTGAAACGCAGGCGGCGACTGACAGCAAGTGCGCCAACGCCTTTGGCACAATGGAGTTTGTGACCGGAGAAGGACACAAATTGGGCTCCCAGAGTTGCCAGGTTCATTGGGATTTTCCCTGCGGCTTGGACGGCATCCACGTGGAGAGGAACTTTTTTGGAGGCTGTGATTGTGGCAATTTCTTCCACCGGGAAAAGAACCCCGGTTTCATTGTTTGCCCACAGCAGGGATACGACGGCCGTGTCTTCGCGAATGGCTGACTCCACAGCTTTGGGATCCAGGAGGCCTTCTGAACTCACCGGGAGCCAAGTGATTTCATAGCCGCGTTTGTCGAGGTTTTCGCAGAGCTTGACGGTGGCGCTGTGTTCGACGGCGGATGTGATGATGTGTTTTCTGTCAGGGTCAATCGCGAGGCAGGAAAGGATGGCCGTGTTGATGGACTCCGTGCCGCAGCTGGTGAAGAGGATTTCTTCTTTCGGGCTGCCAACCAGTGCCGCAAGCCTTCCTCTTGCTTCCTCGATGGCATCTGCGGCACGACGTCCCAGGGCATAGGAGCTGGAGGGATTTCCGTATTCCTCTTTCAGCCATGGAACCATGGCCTCAAAGACGTCTTGGGCCACTTGAGTTGTTGCGTTGTTATCTAGGTAGATGGTTCGGGACATTGCTAATCACCATAGGAACCCCTTCCCAGGGATCAATCAACTGGAAAATTATTTGCTCTCCGCCTGAAAAACACCGGCCCAGTCGGCAGGCGGCGGATTGGCCACATAGCTGGCGCAGCGTTCGACATAAATTGCAGGGAGCAAATCTTCGGGCTGTTTTCTTACCATGGTTTCAAAGATGGCTTTTGCGGCAGAAAAATCCCCCCCTCGAAATAAGCGAATCCCGTTCTCATGGGCCTGACGGTTCTCCTGCGAAACGTCCGCCGCCCAATAGGTAAAAACTTCCACTGGCGCATCCCGACCCACAACCCGCACAAGATCCGCTCGGCGGTAGAGGGCTTCGTTGCCTGCCAGTTGCTTGGTGGCCTCGGTGACAAGAATTTCGCATTTCAGGGCCTTTGTCAGCCCTTCCACGCGGGAAGCCAGATTGACCGTATCCCCAATGACTGTGGGTTCCATCCGGGCTTGGCTTCCCACATTGCCAAAGAGAACGCTGCCGCTGTGAATGCCAATGCCGACTTTCCATGGTAGCAGTCCGCGTTCCGCGCGCTGAGCATTGAGATGCATGAGCGAGGTTTTCATGGCGAGCGAGCACGCAACCGCAGCAGCCGCTTCTTCTTCCGGGGTTCTTCGGCTGAGCGTTCCCCAAACGGCAAGGATCCCGTCACCCATAAATTTGTCAATGGCTCCACCCGCCGCCAAAATCTCCGACACCATGTGCCCGAAATATTCGTTCAATTGTTCAAAGAGTTCCGTGGGGTCGCCAGCTTCGGTTCTCGCCGTGAAACCGCGCACATCAGAAAATAAAATCGTAACATCCCGGCGCGCTCCACCAAGGGATTGCAGGAACTCGGCTTTGTTATCCAAAATTTCTGTGGCCAGACCGGGCGAAACGTAACGTTCCAAAGCGCTTCGGGTCCTTCGTCTTTCCCTGATCTCCGCCACCAAATCCACGGAAAGGTTGGAAAAGCCCGAGATCAGAGTCCCCATAAAAAAGGCAGAAAGGGGGGGCATCCAGCCCGTCCATTCCAAAAGGAAGAGCCCGGCTGGCACGGCGGTCAACAAACCGGTCACCACCAACACAATCCGGGTTGTGGTGTTTTTCGGCACGATCCATACAATGACGGTGAGAGCGACCCCCAGAAAAAGTCCGCCAAGCGTCAACCAGGTTGTTGACAGGGAATAGAACGACCCGGACCAAGCCGCCGCCAAAGCAGCGAGGTGCAGCCCGGCCCCAATAAACGTCCCAAGAGGGGTTGCAAATTCATCATGAAACTGTGGAGCGGATGCCCCAATGGCCACGACGCGATCCTTAAACACCTCACCGCTTTTGAGGTTGGCTTCCCATTCCCGTTTGTTAAAAAGTTGCCACAGGGGAACCCGTACATCGGGTGCCAGTCCATCCAAGGCAGGAATAAAAAACGCCGTGTCAGGCAATTGTTCCATCGCCTCCCTGCCTTTGAGTAAGCCTATCGCCATGGCCGGCGAGGAATACACGATATCGCCAGCGGGAACCCGTATGCGGAACGGGGCTGAGCGAACCACCCCATCTTCATTTCGCCAGAAGTTGGCAAAACCAACAGCGGTCCCCGGAGGTAATGTGGATTCATTGGGAGTCTGGAAACGATTGATCACCGTTCCATCTCGCCCCTGATCCTGAACAAAGTTGGACATGATCACGACTTTGCCTGGATGACGGGCCAAGGCATCGTAGAGTTCCTGATCGCCCTCGCGCTCTCCAAAGAGCAGAACGTCCAAAATGATCAGCTTGGCTCCTGCGTCGAGGAGCCGGTCAATGGCTCCGGCATACACCTGACGCGACCAAGGAAAGCCTTTCGCCATAGCCTGCAATTCTGCTGAGCCTTGAATTTCTTCCTGCGGAAGTTGGTCCATATTCAGGGACGAGGAATCGATCAGAACTTGAGCAAATTTGAAAGGGGGGTCAGGTTGTTTTGCGAGCCGGACCATCCAATCCGAGACGGCCAGATTGAGTCTTTCTATGGGCTTGCCACCGAAAGTAATGACAGCTGCGCAAAAAAGCAGGGACGCCCCGCAGCAAAGGAGCGTGCGTCGCGTGGTGCTCGAAAAATGTTTCCCAGCGTCCAATCCAAGGCTTGACGGAGGGAAACGAGTCATCTTCTCTGAATTAGCACAATTTTTTTGATGAAACACTCATTTTGGTTTGCCGTCCTATTTTGCGTGATCGTGTCTCCTTCTTTTGCTCAAGGAAATGCCGAAGCTGCCCGAAACACAAGGGACACATTCTCCGCATTAAACCGGATTGAATCGTTCACCCCCAACGATCAATTTGCTGTGGCAAGTCCTGCCGACCCGGATCTTGGTGAGCAGCTACTACTGACTCGTGCTGATCGCTACCGGCCATTCAGCGTCGGAGCCGGGTATGCCACCACATGGACGAGCAATGCTTTCTACACCCCCGACTCCCCATCCAGCGATGTCTTCATGAGTGCCTTTGCCAATGCCATCGCCCTGCCTCATCTCGGAGGAAATTTCTTTTTTGAGGGGGCTGCCAATTTTACGGGCTATCGCTATTTTAGAAATCCGGTGCTCGACTTCAATTCCTTGGCTACTTCGGCAGGTATCCTCAAAGTGTTTAGGGAGTTCGCGGATTTGGGGCTCTATGCCCGTTATGAATACACGCTGCTCTTCGGAAGAAATGGGGGAGAATTGCTTCAAGAACACTCCTTGGTGACGGGTCTGAGAAAAACGTTTCAATTCAGCCGTGCCAATGCGCTCTTTTTGTCAGCAGAGGCGGATTTTGTGGTAGGCGGCGAGCCGGGTTTTGCTCTGGCTCATGATTTTTCTCTCTTTGCCGCTCACCAGGTGGACTGGACCCGCTATATACAAACCTCCGTTTTTTATCAGATGAACGTGCTCGCCTTTTTGGAAGGTGATC
This sequence comes from Terrimicrobiaceae bacterium, assembly GCA_041744075.1. Classification (GTDB taxonomy): domain Bacteria; phylum Verrucomicrobiota; class Verrucomicrobiia; order Chthoniobacterales; family Terrimicrobiaceae; genus JAJTZA01. The sequence continues at coordinate 17,114 of JBGTLQ010000111.1, read as the reverse complement.
GCACAGACGTTCGCAATTCAGTCGGCGTTTCTGTCGGCTTCAAGCCACTCCAATGGGTTAATATTTCCGCTTCAAGCTGGCTGGGTTGGAACGGATCCAATCAGGGCGAATTTGATTATTTTGTCGGTAACATCGGGGGAGGCATCACGGCCTCCGTCAACTTCTAAGTCGTCACCATGAAACGTATCCTTCTTTTGGCAATCCTTGCAGCCGCCGCCCCCTCGCAGGCCGCTGTTCTTGAGTCTGCAAAAGTCACAGCCGCCATCAACAAGGTTGTTCTCGCAGATGCCGGCTCGACGCGGCCGGCGTCAATCGGAGACATGCTCCGAGGTCAATCCACGCTGGAGACTGGCACTAAATCTCGGGCCGAGTTGATCTTTAATGACAAAAGCATTGCCCGCCTTGGTGCCAACTCGCAGTTTTCCTTCGCTCGTGGCACCCGCGATCTGGAATTGAGTCAGGGTGTGATTCTCATGCAGGTTCCCCAAGGAGCCGGCGGGGCCACGATCAAAACGGCTGCCGTCACCGCTGCCATCACGGGGACCACGATTGCCATCGAATTCACCCCCGGCAAAGATGGTGGGCCAGGGACCATCAAAATTTTGGTGTTGGAAGGGACCCTCCGGGCCTACATGAAGTCCGTGCCTGGCGAGTCGATCCTTCTCGAGCCCGGACAAATGATTGCGTTTCAAACGGACGACAATCGCCTGCCCAATGTGGACACCTTTGACCTTGGTCGGTTTGTTGAGACCTCGGGTTTGCTATCCGACCAATTCGACCCCTTGCCCAGCTTGGACATCATCCTTGAGATGATTGCCCTGCAAAATGCCGATAAGGTTTCCGGAAAGCTCCTGATCAGTAACTACACCCTCCATGACCAAACCCCTGGAGGCGTGGGCAATTTTCGATCAACTGTTCAAAACATCACGTTACGAAATTTGGCAAACCCGCCACCCAAACCTCCAGTGGTTCCTCCTCCACGCACCTCGCCGCCGCCGCCGCCTCCTCCGCCACCAACGCCGCCGCCTCCTCCCCCGAAAAAGAAGTATGAGGAGTGCTATTTCTACGAAAACGGGGTTTAGCCACCTCATTGGTAGCAAACGAAGGCAGGTTCCGAGCGAGGCAGATCGCCAGCTTCCAAGGTTTCTGCAAAGCCTGTGGCATATTCTTTTTCATCCCGTGCTTGCCTTGCACCGTAGAAATCAGATACAAGCCAACCCTTTCACCACGGATCGATAAATAACGAATGAGCACCGCAGTCCTGACCCACGAGGAACACAACGGCCACGAGAAGGCCTCACCAGAAACCAGCAAGTTTGGCATGATCATGTTCCTCGCTTCAGAGGCCATGCTGTTTGCCGGTTTGCTCGGTGCCTACTTTATCCTTCGGTGGTCGGAAAACGGTTTCCCATGGCAGGTTGACCACGCATGGCCGCCAAACCCCGAATATGCCGCGCTTCCTTGGCTCCTCACAGGTATCAACACCGTCTTCCTTGTTGCCAGCAGCTTCACCTACCACTGGGCTGAAGGCTCGGTTAAAAAAGGCAAATCCGGGCTGATGTGGCTCTTTGTTACCATCATTCTGGGTTCCATTTTCGTCGGAGTGCAGTGTTACGAATGGTATCATCTGCATCATGAGGGGCTCTGGTTCGATCAAGGTGGTGTTTACGGGTCCTCGTTCTTTTTGATCACTGGATTTCACGGGGCTCACGTGGTGATTGGAGTCCTCTTGATACTTTGGGTTTTTCTGAGGCAACTCTTCACCCGCTGCTACTCACCCGCCCGTCATGTTTCACTCAATAACGTGGGGCTGTATTGGCACTTTGTGGATGCGGTTTGGCTGGTGGTGTTCACTCTTCTCTACCTTGTCTGAAGAACTCCCGCCTCGGATTCCCCGCCTCGGCTGGGCGATTGCCTTCATTGTGGCCACGGCTGCCATGGCATTCGCCTTTGTCACGTTCAAGCAATCTTCAGATACCCAAGGTCGGCCATCGCGGTTAGAGCGATATGCCAAGGCTCCAACCTTCGAGTTTCTGGCCCATGATGGCACCAAACTCTCAAGCTCTGACCTCGAAGGCAAAATTTGGGTCGCAAACTTTATCTTCACCCGCTGCAAAGGGCCCTGCCCAATGATCACCAGCCGGATGGCCGAGCTTCAACAAAAGTTGGCCCGCTCGAAGTCCACCGATGTGAAGTTGGTCTCCGTGACCGTTGATCCCACCTATGACACACCCGAGGTGCTTAATGCCTATGCCACGCAGGTTGGCGCTGACCCGGTCACCTGGAAATTTCTCACCGGGCCCAAAGCCCAAATCGAGAATGCCGTCACAAAGGGATTTCTTCAACCCCTCTCGGAAGGCAAAGATGATGAACCCATCCACTCGGCGCGCTTTGTGATTGTTGACCGGGAAGGCTACATTCGCTCATTTCCCGATGGAAATGACCCCGAAGTCGTGCAAAGATTGCTTCTGGACCTCGGCGATCTCCTTCGCGAAAGCCCACCCAAAAATCCGTGAAAAATATTTTCTCCATCTGTTTCGTTATGTTTTTTCTGACAGCTCACCAAGCCTTGGCATGCGTGGGATGCCGTGAGCCGGGCTCTGACACGGTGGCGAATGAACCACAAACCGTGATGGCCGGCTTCGGGTTTTCCTGGGGTGTGATTATCATGTTGGTGTGCGCGATCTCGGTCGTGGCTGGGATCAGCGCCTACATTTGGCGGACGATTGTGCGGATTGAGCGCGAGCGCGCGAATCTATGACGGTTTCCGACATGCCTGCTCTCAATGCAGGACTCAATGGGCTGGCGACACTTTTTTTGACGGTTGGTTACGCCTTCATACGCCTCAACAAACGGACCGCTCACCGGGTCGCCATGCTTTCCGCATTTTCGGTGTCGGTGGTGTTTCTGGTTTTCTACGTGCTCCACAAGATTCTCGTCAAAGGCGTTCACACACCTTTTGGAGGGGAGGGGGCCATTAAGATTTTCTACTATGGCATGCTGATCTCACACATCATTCTTGCCATCCTGATCGTTCCCCTGATTTTGGTGACACTGCGTCATGCCCTCGCCGGGCGCTGGGACGTCCATCGGGTGTGGGCACAATGGACTTTTCCCATTTGGTATTATGTGTCCGTGACAGGCGTCCTGGTTTACTTTTTCCTCTACGTATGGTTCCCGGTCAAATAAGCGGTCTTGAACATCCCGGCGTCATGGATGCCTTTGCCCACGATTCCCGTGAGGGGAAATTGGTGATGGCCATGTATGAAAATCGGCCATGGGAAGGTGGCGAACAGCAGCTTTTTCAACTTCAAGAAAAGCTAAATGCCTACCTTTCCTTTGCCTTGGATGGAGAAATGGAAGAGGCCTTCCCCCAACTGGCAGGACTACCCTTGGAGATTCAACTTCGAACGACCTCAGAACCCGACCCCGCCGCATGGGACCTCATTCGCAGAATCCGCGAGCAACTCAGCTTCCAGTCTATCACGTTTGAGGTCATTCAAGTCGAAGAAGACGAATGCTGCGGCCAAGGCGGTTGCGGGTGCTCCGGCAGTTGATTCCATATCCGACACGTAGAGGAACACGGAACGTGTTTCTGGCTGTGGATCTCTGAGGTAGAGGAACACGGACCTGTTTCTTGTTTTGAGGCCATGGCCTGCGTTGGAAGTAGGCGGTCTCAGCCCCCGCCACGCCTTTGGATCGAAGCAAGCAGACGCCCGGTCTCCCGATCCTGAACGCGTTTTTTTAAATCCGCCCGTTTGTCGGAGTCGGCCTTTCCTTTGCCAACTCCCACCTCGACTTTGATGTGGCCATTTTTCCAGTACATTCTGAGGGCCACCAATGTTCGTCCAGCCTGCTCCACTTCGGCAGCCAGATGAGCGATTTCGCGGCGATGAACAAGCAGGCGACGCACCCGTCGGGGTTCGTGTTGCTCATGGCTTGCCCTCACATAGGGCTGGATGTCGCACTGATAGAGAAATAACTCGTCCCGCTCAACTTTTGCGAAGGCGCCTTGCAATTGGACATGACCCAAGCGGATGGATTTTACCTCTGTTCCAAAAAGCTGAATCCCAGCCTCGAACTTTTCGAGGATGTGATAATCGTGGAAGGCCTTGCGGTTGGTAACAATTTCTGCGGACATGGCGTGCGTCCGCTGTCAAAGGCAGAGATTACCCCACCGACAGCGGTATGACCTCGCCTCGTGTGAAGGTGAGTTTGCCTTGGGCGATTTCTGCAAGGGCAATGTCCATCAACCCCATCCGTGGCTCAACCGCCACCATCGGGCGACTGCTCGCGCTGAGTTGGCGGACTCTCTTGGAGACCATGTTGATCAGGACTTGGTGATCAGGGACCACTTTGGATGCTGCGTCGAATATTTGGCTGTTCATTTAAATCGTTCCAGAGGGGGTAATTCAGAGAACCTTTCACCTTGGGAGGATTCGGTAAAGAAGTCAATGGTTTCTTAAACAAAGTTTGGGGCCAGGGTGATAACAATGGGTGAGGGGCTTCGCGCCAGCCTCCTCCCCAACCCGGCAGGGCGTGGGTCGCCGAACCCGCCGACTTATCTCATCAAGCAACGGACACCTCGGCGATCCTCCTTCGCCAGGGCCATCGAGGACAAGCCTCTTGCCCGCCGTCGCTTGGGAGCAAAGTCGGCGGGTTAAGAGTTCCCACAACCAAGAAGATGACTCCAGTTCCCCATCCACTTTTCATGACACCCGGGAGGATCGGCGTTACCCACTTTTTCTGGATTATTATGCCTGTTCTTCTATCTTGAGGGCATGTTCAAAAACTTGCCGGAAGAGTCCTTCGATTTTCTAAAAACCCTTTTGGAGACCCCATCACCCTCGGGGTTTGAAAGGAAGGGGCAGCGGGTTTGGAGCGATTATGTGGCTCCGTTTGCGGACAAGGTCGAGAGTGATCCTTACGGAAATGTTTTTGCCACCATCAATGCCGGTGGTTCTCCCAAAATATTGTTGGCCGGTCATGGGGATGAGCTGGGATTGATGATCTCGCATATTTCAGAAGAAGGGTTCCTGTTCTTTAAAGCCATCGGAGGTGTGGATAAGGGATTGTTGCGTGGGCAGCGGGTTGTGGTGGCAGGCCGTGGAGGGCCGGTTCCAGGGGTGATCGGAAACCTCGCCATCCATTTGCAGGAACCCGACGACCGCAAAAAAGCTCCTGAGTTTCATGATCTTTACATTGATATTGGTGCTCACAAAAAGGCCGACGCCATGAAGCGCGTGAGAATCGGGGATCCTGTGACGATTGCTGCGGATGTGTGGCCATTGGATGGGGGACGGATTGCGGCCAGAGGCTGCGATAATCGCGTTGGCACATGGGCCGTTGCTGAAGCCCTGCGGCTCCTGCACGAAAAAACCGTTGCTGCCCAAGTGGTGGCCGTGTCAACCATTCAAGAGGAGAACGGCCTCTACGGAGCCACCATGGTGGGGTATCGGGTTCGGCCAGAGGTGGCTATCGTGGTGGATGTGACCCATGCCACGGATACCCCTTCCTGCTCCAAAACCAAACACGGAGATGTCAAACTTGGTGGTGGCCCTGTTGTTTCTTTTGGGAGTTCCAATCACCCCGCACTGTGTGAACGCTTTTTGGAAATTTCAGAGGCCGAAAAAATTGCTGTTCAATTGGAAGCCAGCCCCCGTCGGACTGGCACCGACACGGATGCCATCTTTCTTCAGCGCGGCGGTATCCCCTCCATTTACATCGGCCTGCCAAACCGCTACATGCACTCTCCCGTAGAGGTGATCGACCTCACCGATCTGGAAGACTTGGCGAGGCTGCTGGCAGCATTTTGTCTTTCGGTCTCACGCGACGAAAAATTCCGCGTCGAGATCTGATCAGCGGGATTCCGGTCCGATGGATACCTCATCCAAATAGATGGCCGACGGTTCCGATTTCCACCACATCCCGCTTTCTTTGCGTTCCGCAGATGTGGTGAACTCATACTCATCCATCACGGCCCGGATAAACCGGGGCCGTCGTCCCTCAAAGGGATCTTCAGCGAGCAAACCCAATACGGCGGGTTCCGCCTGCAAGAGCCGTTCTACAAATGACAGAAACCAAGGATTTTGCTGTACCGAACCCAGGGCTGCGAACCACATCTGCCAATCCAGCCGTGGCATGTAAGGGGCAACAATCGGGGGGGACCGATGCAAATCCCCGGGCTTGAAGCGGAAGGCATAAGTCCGCCAGTCGTAGCCGTCCTCACTGCCCTGAACCAGGATTTCCCGGCGGGTGGTTGTCATCACCGCAAACAACCCATACCCGTTCACAGTTCGAAAAGGCGCAATGATTTGATGAAGATCCGCCAGAGGTTTCAGGGCAGGCATCGGCGTGCGAAAGGAAGACAACAACGGCACGAGACTTAACACCAGCAAAACAGCACCAGCGGGAAGTAGAATCCATCGTGGCAAAAAAAGACCGGGCAATTTTGGCGTCGTTTTTTTCCATAGCCCATCGTCCAACAGCAAAAGAGTGAGTGTCAGTGCCAGCAAGTTGAAGAATCCATAATTGCCGGTGATAATGATCAGAACCTGAAGAATCAGAAAACCTGCAGCCGCAATAAGCCGAAGGCGGCGGGGAGCAAAGATGAAAAATGGCAGCACAAGTTCGATAAAAAACATGATCACCACCGAGGTCTTTTGGAACCATGAGGGCCACTGCTGAGCGAACCATGCAAACGGCGTTGGCAGAGGTTGGGTGAAGTAGTGATATTCGAGGGCAGTCAGGGTTGGCCACCAGGTGGGGTCACCAGAGGAGAGCTTGGCGACAGCTGAAGAAAGCATGAGACGGAACAGCAGCCAGACCAGCAGAAACCTTGCCATGGGGGGAGGGGATACATTGGCGGGAGCCCGTATCGACCAAGGTGCCAAAAACACGGCAAGAAAGCCGGTTTCCAAAAGTAGAATATCCCACTGAAACTGATAAAAGACGCCTCCTCCAAGGCTTAGCGAAAGATACACCGCCCAGGCGACAAGCAGGGCAGGGGCTCGAAAAAATCCAAAGAGAATACCCAGAGAGGCCAACACACCAAAAAAGCACCAAGCAGCAAGGGCCGTGTCTCCCGCTCCAAACCACAACAAGCTTGGGAGAAGGTGGAAGTTTTTGCCGTCAAGTGCGGCCTCTGCTCTCTCAAAAAAGGCGGCTGCTGGCGTGATGCCATGACTTCCCAAAAGACCCGGGGCCTGGACCCAGAAGGACACAAACGCCAACAGATAGATCGCCCCCAGCGCTCTGAAAAACCAAGTCGTTGCCACCGCGTAGGTGGGACGCCGGGCGTCCTTTCCCCATAGCATTTTGGTGGCCCAAGAAAACGCCGGTCGGTGATTCGCGACGAATCCATAACACGCACGGCAGATCCAAGCAAACGGGCCACAGGCCAGATAAGCTTTCAAGAGCAGGGCGTAGAACCACGATTTTTCAGCGAGCAAACGAAACACAGCCTCCGCTCCCGAGGCCCGGATACCATCCGCGCCAATCCATTGCACGGCTTGCATGCAGGAAGCCTGATCCAGGCCTTCGATCCGCGCTTCCTGGTAGGGGACAAAAGTGACTCCCTTCCCCGCAAGGCTGCGCCAGCGTTCCACCCAAAGGCGGCAGAACCCGCAGTCCCCATCAAAAACCAAGGTCCCCCCTTTTTCTGAGACAGAATCCTTGGACTCAGCCTCAGAACTCGGTTTTTTCTTCACGACATTCTCGTTCTTTGACACCCGATGAGGGCGATCACCAGACCAATGATCGTGTGTGATGCCAAAACCCAGATGCAAAGTGATGCGGGCGACAAGGCGGTTTGGATCACGGTTTGCACGATGTCATAGTACCTCTCTCCCCGCAGCGTTTGCAAAATACCCGACCAACTCCAATACGCGGCAATGAATGGACGTGTGATCACACCGACCCAATCCGGCAGGGCAAGCACCGCACCTGAGAGTGGAAGTTGAAATCCGACAAGGTAAATTGAGACCAACGACGCCTGCTCGGCAGAGCGCATCATGCTTGAGATCGCAAGACACACGGAAGTCATCGCTGCATTCACAAGAATAAGAAAAACAAGCTGCGTGGGGAGGTCGCCGGGGAACCCGCAGACAAAGTGGACAAAGAGACCCATCCACAGGGACTGCGCCAAAACCAGCACAGCCAGAAAGACCGCCTTGCTTGCCACGTAGCTGATCGGGCTCAGGCCAGCCAGTTTTTCCTTTTCGAAAATGAGGCGCTCGGCAGCGATTTCACGGCCCGAGTTGTTTGCACCCATAAGCGTCAGCAGGATCACTTGAAACATCACAATCCCGGAAACCAGACTGCCGATTTTGCTGCCCTGCACGAGAAATGTCATGTTCTCATGAAGTTGCTGCACCAACTCCAGGTTGAGTCCCATCGACAGATTCTGCACGGCCGGGAGCCCGTTCCATGCAAAAATGGCCACAAGGAGTGGAAATCCCAGAATCAATCCTGCTTGGAGAATGATCTGTGGGGTGTCGCGAAAAAAGATTCGAAATCGCCTGCCAACCAAGGTGAGGAATTGAGCAAGGGCAACCGGTGGAGGAGGTGCCTCCTGCGGGGAGGTGGACAGGCTGTCGACGCTGTCCGCTTCTACGATTTCCAAGGCCTCACTTCCAAAATGAACAGATTGCAAATCCGTGGTCTCGCGTCCCCCCATGGACTCACGAAAAGCCGAGCGGTGTTTTTTCCATGATTGCGCCCATTCCTTGGGTTCCCGCTCACCCAAACGCGAATACAAATCTTGAGGATCCTCGCAGCGAAAATAATGACCCAAAAATTCCGGGGGCCCATGATACGCCAGCGCCCCGCCGGTGAGAACCACCACCGAGTCGTAATAGTCGAGGTGTCGCAGACTGTGTGTGACGGAAAGGACCACCCGCCCACCCGTTCGCGAGAGCCCATGCATCAACTTCACAATCTCGTCCTCGGCGTGGGGGTCGAGGCCGCTGGTCACTTCATCGGCAAGCAACACCACGGGTTTGCTCACCACTTCCATCGCAAGGGCCAGCCTGCGTTTTTGGCCGCCGGAGAGGACACTCACCCGTCGATCGGCAAATTCCAACATTCTCACTTCACCCAGAATTCGTTCAGCTTCGAGATGGACGGCCTCCCCGCTCAGGCCACGAACCCTGAGACGGATGGCATAAACCACACATTCCAATGCCGTAAGTTCTTCGTGGGCGATGCTGAATTGTGGCACGTATCCAATCTCCGAGGGGGCAAAATCTGAGCCGCTCATCAAGTCGCGCCCCTCCCAATACAGAGCCCCTTCTTCCTCCCCATGAGCAATGCCCGCAATCACCTTGAGAAGGGTGCTCTTGCCACAGCCCGAAGGGCCAATGATCGCTCCAAAGTGGCCACGGGGGAACGAGGCGCTGATATCAGCAAGCAAGGGTTTGACCTCCCCACGGCTGCCGACAAACAAAGTCACATCACTGAGTTCTAACACGATCTCCACAGTCGGTGATGAAGGCGGTCCCTGACAACGAAAATCCGTGGTTTCCATTCAAGAAATGCTGTAACTACCATGCGAATACCGATGACTCCGACCACCAGCCGCCACCTTTGGAAACACCGTCGGGGGGAGTTTGATCTCACGGAACGTGGAATCATCATGGGAGTTTTGAATGTCACTCCAGACTCCTTCTCGGATGGGGGCAATTATTTGGAGGCTGCCGATGGTGTGAATCGAGCCAAGCACCTTGAGGCCAGCGGAGCCATGGTGATTGATGTTGGAGGAGAATCCACTCGCCCAGGCGCCGATCCGGTGGACGCGGAAGAGGAAATGCGAAGGATTATCCCGGTGATTCGTGGCATTCGCGCCGAAAGTGAGATCGTGATTTCTGTGGACACTTGGAAAGCAGCCGTCGCAGACGAAGCTCTTCGGGCTGGAGCGGATATTGTGAATGATATCACCGCGCTAAGGGGAGATGATGCAATGGCTGATGTGGCACTCCGGGCCGGTGCCGGTGTGGTTCTCATGCATATGTTGGGAACACCTGCCACCATGCAGAACAATCCCACCTATCAACACGCCGGAGAGGAGGTCCGGGAATTTCTTCGACAGCGAATGGAGTTTTCCATAAACTTCGGAATGCCACCGCAAGCCATTGTTCTGGATCCCGGAATTGGATTCGGGAAATCCCCGGACCACAATTTGCAGATTTTGCGATCGACGCCCCAGTTGGCTGCTCTCGGGCGTCCGGTCCTTCTTGGCGTCTCCCGCAAATCTTTCTTGGGCTGGCTGGCGGATGCCCCGGCCATTGCGGACCGCCATTGGCCGGGAGTCGCTCTCACCAGCCTTGGTCGGGAGTGGGGGGCGCGCATCTTTCGTGTCCATGACCCCACACCTCATTCGCAGGCCTTGCGAATGACCGAAGCGATCCTCCACGGCCATGATTAAGTCGGTTCTAGATTTTTTTCAGGCCTCGTGGACCTCCGGGGTGGAGATCCTGATCATCGCGCTGGTTCTCTACTTTGCCTACAAGAACCTTCACCGGACCTATGGAGCTCGCATCCTCATCGGTTTGGCGCTCATCTTTTTGACCCTAACCCTTGTTTCCCAGCTTTTGAATCTGGTGGTTATCGGTTGGCTCTTGCGCAGCCTCTCGGTGTTCTTGGCGATCGCCCTTGTGGTGATCTTCCAACCCGAACTACGCCGTGCCCTCACCCAGTTGGGAAGTCATCCGTTTTTTGGTTCCGCCTTCGAAAAAAAGGAAACCATCGAGGCTCTCTCAGAGACCGTTTTCGAACTATCAAGCAAGGGCCTGGGTGCGCTGCTGGCTATCGAACGCGAGATTTCACTGCGACCAATCACGGAAACCGGGGTGGCCCTCGATTCGGAATTCTCAAAAGAGTTGGTCCTCACAATTTTCCATCCCAAGACCGTGCTCCATGATGGCGGGGTCATCATTCGCAACGACCGCATTGCCTCCGCTGCCTGCATCTTTCCTCTGACCCAACGCGAGGATCTTGACCGCAATCTGGGATTGCGTCACCGCGCCGCCTTGGGAGTCACAGAAGAGTCCGATGCGGTTGCTATTGTGGTTTCTGAGGAAACCGGTCAAATTTCCATTTGTCACAGCGGGTCCCTTGAACGCAATTTGAAGCCCGACCAATTTCGAAAAATTCTTACCAGCCTACTTGCCAATGAACCTCTTGAAGAAGATCCTGCTCGACGACTGGAGGGCCAAACTCGCATGCCTGATTCTCGCGAGCGTCCTGTGGTACCTCATCCGTCAGAACCTGCCGCTAAACCCCCAGGTGCGTAACCCCCGGCTTGGTCCCGCGTGGAACTCGGAAAGCGTCCGATGAGCAATCCCCGCAAACTTTTTGGTACGGATGGTGTGCGCGGCACGGCCAATATTGAACCCGTCACCGCTGAGACCGCCCTGAAGCTTGGTCGCGCCGCCGCTCACATTTTTGCAAATCATGGTCGTCCACCCATGGGGGGAACTCGCCCCAAAATTGTGATTGGAAAAGACACACGGCTTTCGGGTTACATGTTGGAAAACGCCATGGTGGCTGGAATCACATCCCTCGGGGTCGATGTCCTCATTATCGGCCCCCTGCCCACACCCGGCGTCGCCTATATCACTCGCTCACTCCGAGCGGATGCGGGCATCGTGCTCTCGGCTTCTCACAATCCTTACGAGGACAATGGCATCAAGTTTTTCCGTCATGACGGCTACAAGCTTGACGATGAGGTCGAGTCGAAGATCGAGAATTTGGTGTTCAGCGGAGAAATTGAAAATATTCGTCCCACGGCTGGCAAAATTGGCAAGGCCACCCGCATTGACGATGCGCTTGGCCGCTACGTGGAATTCGCCAAGCAGAGTTTTCCGAAAGGGAGAACCTTGGAATCCCTGCACATCGCCGTGGATTGTGCCAATGGTGCCGCCTACAAATCCACTCCCTGTATCCTCTCAGAGCTCGGAGCCAAAATCACGGTGAGCCATAATAAGCCAGATGGCACAAATATTAATGCCAAATGCGGAAGCACCCATCCTGAGGAAATCTGCCGACTGGTCCGTGAAAGCGGGGCACAGGTTGGAATGGCCAATGATGGTGATGCGGACCGTGTTCTCTTGTGTGATGAAAACGGCGAGTTGGTGGATGGCGACGAAATTCTGGCCATTGCGGCCACGGATTTTTTAAGCCGGGGCTGCCTTGCCGGGCAGACGCTTGTTTCCACAGTGATGAGCAACTTCGGCTTGGATGAAACCCTCGCCGATCATGGAGGGCGCGTTCTTCGTACCAATGTCGGGGATCGTTACGTGATTGAGGCCATGATGCGCGAAGGCCTGAATGTCGGCGGCGAGCAAAGTGGCCATATGATCTTCCGCGACTTTGCCACGACCGGGGATGGGATCGTGAGCGCCCTCCAAATCCTGCGGGTTATGGTCGAGAGCGGCAAACCGCTCTCCGAGCTGAAAAAAGTTCTCAAAAAATACCCCCAAGCCCAGCGCAATCTTCGTGTCCGAGAAAAACCGGACTTGGAATCTCTACCTTCCGTTCAATCACTTCTCAAAGAAACCGAGTCGGCTCTCAACGGGAGCGGACGGGTTCTCCTTCGCTACTCAGGGACAGAACCAAAAGTCCGCCTTCTGATCGAAGGCCGCGAAGAATCTCTGATCAACGGCCTGGCCGACCGGATTGCTTCAGCGCTTCAGGAATCGATTGGGGAACAGTAACCAGGCATTCAAGGTTTGGTGCCAGTTAACCGGCACGCTTCGGCAAAACTGGATTCTGTTTTGAGCAGCCCGGCGAGATAGGGATCACTTTTGGGAAGTTGATCAAGGCGCAAAAGATTCGGCCCGTTCTCGAGTCGCGAGAAAATGGCTCTGGCAACCTTTGAGCGAGCCACGGATTTTTCGCCGTATCCATCCGGCTTGTTGCTTGACCAAAAGCGAACGTGATCCACCCCGTTCACCTCCTCGGTTCCAAGAAAAACCACCAAGTGGCCCCTTTCAAATTTGCCCACCGCATCAGTCCAAAAGATTTTCATGAAGTCTCCCGGGCGGGCTTCATCATAGGAGGTAAAATTTTTCCCAATCCCCAACTCATAAAACAGCCGCGCCGTTCCCGGTCCATTGGCATTCCATCGTCCCCAGATGCCGTGACCATCTGCCAAGGCCTTTGGTAGCAGGGCCTGCCAATGGGATTCCGTGAGTTGAAGGCCCCCAGTTTGCTGCAACTCCCCAAGCGTCCGCAAAAACACCAGATATGTTGCGCCCGAACAATAGCTTGGTTTGGCGAGCTCCGGACGAATCACCACGCCTCTTTCCTCGATCTTCGCGGATGACGTCAGGGCCGTGTGCGCTTCCCGGGTTGTCGCATATCCGCCTCCGGTGGGCATCTCGGCGATTTGACGCAGGATGATCTCGTTCGGATCAGCCGCCATGCCGGTCATCACAGAACTCAGGAGAATGGTCATAAGGATTTTTTCCATTTGATAAATATCGATTGCAGGAAAGGAATTTGCCCCGAAGGTGAACAATGGTCGAATCAAAAACGGCCGGAACACACGCGGCAACGGCTGGAGTGACTGCCCGGCACCGCTTGGAATACATGGGACTTCTCGTGGCCGGGTGGGTGGTTCGATTGCTCCCGTTCTTGTGGCTTGCCAAAGCCGCCAAACCCCTCGGAGCCGTGGCCTATCTTTTCGATTCCCGGGGGAGGGATGTTGCGCGACAAAATTTGGATGCGGCCTTTGGTGACAGTCGCACATCGAATGAGAAACGGCGTATTGCAAAGGCCAGTTACCAGACCTTTGCACGCACGATGCTGGAACTATTCTGGTCACCAAATCTCACCGAGGCGATTGCGCGTAAATATTTAAAAACCCAAGGACTCCCCGGTGCGCCAATGGGCCAGCCATGTATCTACGTGACGCTGCATTCCTCCAACTTCGAATGGCTCGGCCAAAACACGCCGTTTTATTGTGGCACCGGAATTACCATTGCCCAGCGGCTCAAGAACCCCCTTCTCGGCGCTTATTTTGATCGTCTTCGAGGCAGCACAGGAAACACGATTATTCCCCAAGAACGTGCCATCGCCCTCACGCTAAAACATTTAAAAGCGGGGGGATACTTCTGCGCCGTGGTGGACCTGAATTTGGACCCGAAAGAAGCCAGCGTCGTCATCGATGAATTCTCAGGTCTGAAAACCTGTGTCACCAAAATCCACGCCGCCTTGGCCCTGCATACTAACGCCAAAATCGTCCCCGCCGAGTGTCGGCCTCGTAAGGGTGGGGGATATGACATGATTTACTTCGATCCTCTGGAATACCCTTCTGATGCGACTGCGGAAGACATAGCCCAGCTCTGCTGGGACGCCTTGGAGTCTGGAATCCATCAACACCCCGAAACGTGGTTATGGTCATACAAACACTGGCGCTTTCGCCCCGATGAGGCCGAGGTCAGTCGCTATCCACAATACTCCAACACCGCAAAACGCTTTGATCACAAAATGGCCAAACAAGAAGCTCACATTCGCGTTGTAGCGGAAGTCGGAACGACTTTCGTATAGGTGGGGTCTGACTCTTTCACGTCGCCTGGGCAAAAAGTTTCAAAAGATCTCCGTCCGGCTGGAGCGAGGTGGAGCCCATTTCAGTTAAGTTCTTGAGCCAGCGAATTCTTTAGCCACAAGCCGGTGGTATTCGGCGTCCGTCGCGGGAAGAGAGAAGTGGGCGTGTTGGAAAGCCCGGTCTCGGCGTCTTCGCGGCCTGCGCTGCATGGCGAACCACGGCCTACCGACTAAGGAGGCTTGCACCTGAATGAAAGAAACTCGTTCCGAGTTCCTCTACGTAGCGGAAGTCGGAACGACTTTCGTGTGCACGACCACGGACAGTTGATCTGAGCACAACCGAAAAGCTCTGTCCAAGCTGCGAAAAAGAAACTCGTTCCGAGTTCCTCTACGTGAAGCTAGGCCGTTTAAAATTTAATCCCCAAGCCGCCGGAGATGTAGTGGCCGAGGTAATCTTGTCTTCCAAAGTCTGCGTTGTAGAAGAAGAAGGCATTCCAGTTGGGTCCGAATTGTGCGGTAAGACCTGCTCCGGCAAAGACGCTGTCGCGGGCCGGGGTGCTGGTTTCGTAACCAAAGCTTGGTCCGGCTCCTCCATCCAAGGATGAAGAAATATTGCGGGGATTGTTCAGGAACTCGTGTTGCCAGAACATGCGGACCTCAGGAATCAGAGTGACCGACTCGGTGACATTCCACGAATAGGCGATGCGTCCACCGAAGGTGGTGCGGATGCTGTTGGCGTTTTGTTGGCCCACACGGAGGTCCAGGCTGTCAGCCCCATCTTCGGTGAAGGGGGCGATGCCGATGTAGCTGTATTGCACTCCTGCGATAGGGCCGAGTGTGAAGTTTCCGACTTCCCAGTCATAACCCAGGTTAATCGCTGCGCTGAATTGTCCGCCGTTTTGATTGCTGCGGGCCGTGCGATCAATGGTACTGAACTCGATGGGCCGCCTCACGCGGTAGCCATTGTATCCACCGCCCACGACGGCATCGCTGTAGAACCCGCCATTGGTGTAGCTGGCATAACCTCCAAAGAGGGCGCTGTTGATTTGGGTGTTGCCGCCACCATTGTAATCGGCCCATGTGTATTGGTAGCCGGTATAAAGGCCTGTGCTGAAATTTTCACTCCAGCGGTAATCGCCGCCGACCAAAAATCCTCCGGTGTCAAAACGGTAGTTCGGAACTTGGCTCACATTGGTGACCTTTCCAAAGAAGCCGTTGCCCATGGCCCAGAGCGACCATGCGGGAGATCTGACATCGGCCACCACGGATTTGAGATCCTTGGCGTTAGCGACGCTTTTGCCGTCCTTGTCATGAACGAGTGGCTCGTTTTCGATGCCCATGGCTTGAAAACCAGTGGCCCCCAAACGAACGCTGCTCATCCGCTGATTAAGAATCTGAGTCTGAGCAAACGCCTGTTCGATGGAAATGTTCGCCACGCTTTCGTGGAAAGTCGGGGCGATCTGATCGAAGGAGGCCGGATATTGTTCCTCGGATTGCAAGTCGAGGGCGATGCTCACCGTTTCCCGGTCATTGTCGCGAGCGGAGATATAGGAATCGAGAGCCTTGGCCACACGCCTTTGGTTTGGAGTTTCTGCAACCAGGGTGTAGCTGGTGGGGGCAACTAGCAGCGTGCCTTCTCCTCCTTCGGTGAGGAAGCGTCCACGGAAGCGGGACGAATTTGGCATCTCAATCGAATCAAATTCGCCGCTGATGCTACCTGCACGCAAGAACGTGTATTGCTGACCATACTTGAGGCTCTTGCCAAGATTGACCACTTGGAGAGTCCCAGCCAGCGAGGCATTACCACTCACGAGAAGTTGATCAAAAGAACCGGGGCTCGCGATTTCGAGTTCAAACGTTCCGCTCGAAGATTGAGTGTAATTGCCGTTGATGCTAAGTGTGCCGACCCCATAGCCGGGAGCCAAGGTGCCATTGTTGACGACATTGCCGTTAATGACGCCGCTGCCACCAAGCAGAGCGTTTTGGAAAACAGTGAGGCCTTGGGCTACATTAAAAACATTGTTCACGTAGAGTCCGCCGGAAATCACGTTTGCAGCACCTGCGACACTAAAGATGCTGTTGGCGATGAGGTCGCCGCTGCCTGTTTTACTGAAATCACCGGGCGAGATGATATTTCCGCCGAAGATTGTTGCGCTGCCGGGTTGGACATTAAATTCGCCACTGGTGACAGTCAGATTATTAAAAACCTGTAAGCTGCTTCCATTTTCGAAAATCAGGGAGTTGATCGTATTGCTTTCAAAGACTTCGCCAGTGGTGACCGGTCCGCTCACAAGGAAATCTGCGAAGACCGGGATGTTCACGGGCGCGCTGTTTTGGAGGATGGCTCCCGTGGCTTGTGCGCTGAGGAATGTGAGGCGCAAGGTATTGGGACCATCGAATTCGAAGATTGCATCAAGGATGACATCGGGATTGGCGGACAGAGCTTGGAAGACGGAGGGATCGAGATAGTCCGTTGCTGCATAGTTCATTAATAAGTAAGGAGTGTTGAGGGCCACATTTAATTCGGTTGTGATGAGGAACTCTGTGCCCCCCAAATCAACAAAATT
>JBGTLQ010000110.1:0-3805 GCA_041744075.1 Terrimicrobiaceae bacterium | reverse complement strand
TGCTACCAATGAGAAGCCCAACGATGAGGAGTAATGGCAGTATCATAATGATTTGGCGAAGCTTGGAACCGCTGCGTCCGTCGCGTATCAAAGCATACACAATGTAATCACTTCAAAAGATCTGTGTCGTAATTTGTTGCGGAGCAACGTGCCCCAAGGGTATGGGCCTGCCATTATGGACAAGGCTTGCTTGGATGGTTTTTTTGCCTCGATTTTGGACTCGTACTTGAATGCTGCCTTTACCCGTGGGCTGGATGGAAAGTAGTCGCATACAAGCGGGTTTTAGGGTCGCAAATGATCCATGAGCAGGCAGGCTACCCGGGGTCGGAGGGACGGGTAGCGTCATCACTGGCGCGGTCAGGGTGTCAGCCACGGCATCTGGATCCACTCCGTCAGTGAACAGTCGCAGCCTGAATTTTAACTCTCCGCAATCAACCGCTGGACGCCATGGCTGTTCTTGGGGACCGATCTCGACATCATTGGCATATCGAGTCGCTCGCGCAAGCGTGAGCCGTGTTTCCGAAGGGAGAAAGTCAGCATCGCTCAACACATCGCTGGCCAGTCCAATGCGTGTGCCGGTTGAATTAAGGCGATGGAACCAACGCCCGACTGGCACTTGGCCGCGCTTTTCGCGAGTGACGATGCTGCCGGGCACATCGCAGATTGCGGGTCCGGTGGATGGGATCACAAGCTGAAGACGCGCACTGCGTTCGTTCCAAAGCAGACGTCCCTGCACGGAAATCCAGGGATCGGCACGGGCGACATCAAAGGTCAACTCGATCCACGAATTTTTGCCTGCCCAGCGAGTCCAAAGGCGTGAGCGTTCGGGTCCCGCTTCGAGGATTGCGTTCTGCACCATTAACCACTCCTCACGCACGGTATCGTGCTGCCAGGAAGTCGGTTCTTCCATCATGCCTCCCCAGGAACCCCACGGATCTTCAACCACTCGAAGTTGCAGCTTGTGGTTTCCACCGAAAAGGTTTTTGCCGTCGAGTTTCATCGTGAGGCCACCGGCTCCGTTGGCACTGATGCTCCAACGGTCATTGGCAATCCAAGGTTTTTTCGTGCCCCCGGCCCGGCAGGGAGCTTTGCCTTCTACGGGCAGCACTTTCTTTTCGGCCAATCCCATACGCACGACACTCCAACCAAAGGCCGGGATTTGAAGTTGGGTCACAACCCGTTTGCGCCAGGGGAGATCGGGCATGGCGCTGTGCTCCGTTGCAATTTCTTGGAATGGCAGGGCCCGCCCACGATGATCCCACAGCGCGATGGGAAAATCTGAGAGTCTGGTTTTGTAATCGAATGAAGGTCGATAATCCACCGATGTTTCAATTTCAACGGCACCGGAAAATGATTGTGCTGATGGATTCCAAACCAGCACGGGCACCTGCGTCGGCGAGTCGGGAGTCGCTGCCTTTGGAACACGGGTATCCACGGCATTGGCAAGTCGGGTGAGAGCTGAAAAGGCCGCTTTCTGAGCATGATGTCGAGCGAGGCTGGTCCAAGCCAACTGATCCTCCATAGCGCGCTCAATACTGGAGCCGGGAAGGATGTCGTGGAAGCTGTTGAATACCACACTTTCCCAAGCCTCTTCCAAGCCCTGAGCCACACCGGAAAGTTGTGCGGAGATTAGGGTTTGGGTGGCCTCGGACGCAGCAAGATCTTGCTCAGCTTGGCGATAGAGACTCTTGAATTTTTGGACCGAGGAATAACAACCCCTCAGGCAGTATCCGAACTCTCCTTTCACAGAGGGCGGAATGACAGTCAGTTCTTCCCGAAGTGCCGTAAAAAGCCCATGTAAAGTCGAGTAACGAACTTCCACTTCGGGATGCGCTTCTTGCCATTTTTCGACATCCTCCAAATGACGGCGGGTCGGGCCACCTCCGTGATTTCCCAAGCCCATCAGCACGCCGACGTGATGCCAAGGCTGACGGCTGGCTGCGGCAAGTGTCTCATCAAGCAGGGCGGGCACATTGCCGCGTTCGGTGCAATACCACATGCTGTGCTGACGATAACAGAGCAGTCGATCCTTGTAGTCACAATCCCACCAAAAGAGGGGAGACTCCAAAGGAAACTGCATGCGCTGAGGACGAGTGAAGGCGAATCCTTCCATGCCAAAACTGCGAAGAATGTTTGGCCATCCTGCGGTGTGTCCGAAGCTGTCGGCTTGCCATGCGACGGTTGGTCGCACCCCAAGCTCGCGTTTGAAGTATGCGAGCGACATTTCAAAGTTTCGGCAAAGGGTTTCTGTGGACGGTAAATTGGAATCAGGCTGCACCCATGTGCCGCCCACCACATCCCAGCGTCCCGCATCAATCTTTTCGCGAATTCTACCAAACAGATCGGGCGCATTTTGCTGGATATGACGATAGATCACCGCTTCTCCGCGCATGAAGGTGAGCTCTCGCCGCTCATCCATCAGGTCCAGAATGGTACGGACTGTGGTGATGCCCTCCGTGAGTCCCTCCCGCCAATCCCACAGCCAAACAGGATCCAGATGGGCGTTTGGCAAAAGATGGAAAACGAGTTTCGGCATTAAAGCGGGCGCTGATATTTAGATGGAAAACGTCACGCGATCGCCGGATGCGGCCGACTGCAGACAGGCGTCAATCCAGAGATCCACTAAGAGCCCATCCCTCATCGTTGGGATATCCACCGACTCACCGCGAATGGCTCGCGCGAACGATTCCATTTCGAGTTGAAATGGATTCACCATTGGGGTTGATGTCTCCTCCCACGACTTGTTGGCTTCGCGATAGATCCGCACACGCGGCGCATTGTCGAAGGGTTTGTTCCATAGCGGGAAAATCAATTCGATCCGGCCCTTGGTTCCCGTGATCTCGATGAATTCATCCCATCCATTCTGATAGGTGCCCAGGCGGTTCATATTGGAGAGCGCCGCCTCGAAATGAATGATTGTGCCTGCGCGCATCTTGAACAACGCGTGGGCATGCAATTCGACATCGTATCCTTCCGGTGCCCACGTTTCGCACGCCACGGTTGCAGGCTCGCCTAGCAGCCATGCAGTCATGTCCAGCATGTGGCTGCCGGCCATGTGGAGCATCCCGCCGGATGCAAATGTCCGGATCTTGGAGGCACGTCCATTTTCTGGCCTCCAGCCAGGATCATCGAACATTCGCTCGTCACACCATCCGCCCTGAAAGGATCTCACCGTCGCGCAGAGAGGTTGACCAATTTCTGACAGCCACTTTTTGGCCTGAACGGAGGCAGGGAAAAACCGTTTCATGTAAGCCGATTGCACGATTTGGCCAGGCCTGAGCTGGATTTGAAGGGCTTCACGAGCTTCCTCGCCATTCGCAGTGAGAGTTTTTTCGCAGAGCACATGTTTTCCGGTGGCCACTGCCTCGCGCAGGATTTCGAAATGCATCGAGCTGATCGTGCAAATGTTAACAGCATCCACATGGGGGTCATGCAGAAGATTTTTCCAGTTATCGTAAAGGGTGGCTTCAGGGAATGCTAGGTGAGCTGTGTTGCGCGCCTCTACTTTTGGATCCGCAATGGCAGTGACCTGAAGTCCAGCGTCCCTTAGGGCCTCCAAATGAATTTGGCCAATGGACCCGGCACCGATGATGCCGAAACGAGGAGTGGATGTTGACATAAGTTTAGGAATTAATGACGACGACTTTGATGGCGCTGTTTTTGTCTTCACACGCAACGCGGATGGCCTCTGCTGAGTCAGCAAGCGGGAAGCGGTGAGTGATGAGACTTGGCCCGTCAACTCGACCGCTGCGAAGAAGCTCAAGCGCCAGGGGCGTACGCAGGGCAGGAGCGGCAAAGGAGCTTC
>JBGTLQ010000109.1:0-3938 GCA_041744075.1 Terrimicrobiaceae bacterium | reverse complement strand
TTATTGAGAAACTGGACTGGAGATTTTGGATCGGTCTCCTCAGGCGGAATGCTCGAGCCTCCAGATGACGGGGCTATGCCTTGCAGGTTGATCGAGACCAATCTCTCGACAATTTTCAATTTACCGGTCGGATTCGTCGGCATTGGTGGTGGGTCGCCCTCCCACCGTTGGCCGCTTTCATCTTCGATGTGCCATGTGGTGTTGAAAAGAATCTCCAAAGGCTTTGCAGAAGCAGGCGCGTTTTTGAAACGGGCCTTGAACTGGTATGGGCCGACGCGCTGCCCACTGAGTTCGCCATAGTGTCGGCCCAAACGGATGCCGCTGCCGTTGGGTTCTATCTCAAACACTTCCAACAAGCTAACATCGAATTGCGGGTTGGATTTGAAGAGAAGATCCATATCCGAAAGCGTCACTGAACCCGCTTGAACACCGAATGTGGTGGCATTCGCAAAGATCAAGATTAGAACCAGCAAGCGCAACCATTTCATAAGCGACAGGAACTTATTTTGCAGCGTTCAATAGATCTTCGCTGACGGAATAGGAACGCCCGTCAGCGCCGGACTTCGCTTTGATATCCACCAGCTTCCAGCCCTTGAGAGGCGCTTCCGGATAGTTCCAATAAAGAAATCCGATTTCCCGGGCCTGACCGAAGTTTTTGAAAGTGGCTACTACAACATATTGAGGATCCCCCGCTTCATTCTGGGCCTGCTGCACGACCTGCACTTTGAAATCGGTGATGTCCCAGTCTTGAGCGTCGATCAAGGGATCATACCCCAACATGGCGTCGGGGTTGGCGAGGTATTTTGTGAGGGCCTCGGCGAGGGGGCCCGCGATGTAGCCTTTGGGCGATTTGCCTGCGATGGCTTCGGGTTCCATGAGTGGCGGCAAGTCGTTTTTGCCGGCATCCTTTTCACTCAGGTAGGGCTTGTAAATCGCGCGGGTCATCTCTGTGACCTCGGTTTTCCAAGCCTGATCCCCCTGGGCAAGAAGTGAGATGGGCGCGGTTAGCAGCGTGATGATGAGTAGGATTGACTGGGTTTTCATGACTGATCCTTTGGATTGGGTTTGGGAAGCACGTAGGAATTGCCCAGTTGAGTGAGGCGATCACGAAGGATCCATGTCAACCAAGTGCTCTCTTCTTTGTTGAGTTGATCTCCAATGGAAATACCGGGATGTGGGGAATCAGGTGCGGGCGCGATGTCGATGGCGTATAGGGCATTGCTTCTGCGACGCTTTCGCCCCACCTGGCCGGAACCACTGCGGCTCATGGTCTGAATTGCGGTGCGCACTTCACCGAGAGGGATGCTTCGTGGCGGTTCCGCCTGGGTTCCATCTTTATTCAACAATTCCATCATCACACCGTCCCGTGTCAATACCAGCCGGGTGCTGCTTTTGAGCTTGGTTACCATTTTTTTGCGAATGATGGGGTCGATGACAATGGTGCTGACAGCCATCAGGCCAAGCACGATCATAAAAATTGGATCCAAACGGTCTTTGAGCAGCACGCCGACCACAAGCAACATCATGATGCCGGAGATCAAGCCTCCGAGTTTCACGGTGCGGGCCGCGACCTCTCGCCTCTTGCCGGGTGGAATTTCGATCAGCAAACCGCCATCCGGCAATTCGCTGAGCATGGATTCCGTCTGGGGGGGCTGCGGAACAGGCTCCGTGGGGTTCAGCGGGTCGGTGGTGCTCAATGGTGAATAGCCGGCCCCGGGGCGCGCATTCAGCACCATGCTCGTGTTCACATGGCCACAGTGGGGGCAGGTGACTTCCGGTGCCCCGAGGCCGGGTTTCATCACGGCATTGGGGCCGTAAGCGCCCCCGCATTTAGGACAAAGGCAGTTCGCAATGGCTGCCTGCGACATGCTTTTAAGGAAATTGCCAATCATCGAAATTTGAAGGGGCTTAAGGTTTGGTGTCGCCTATCAGCTTTTGAGCAGCAGCCACTGCTTCCTTTCTCCAAGTTTCGCCTTTTTCAGGATTTTTCATGGCGGCTGACAGTTTCATGATTTGGCTGGGATCCAGGCAGGCGAGTTTGAATGCCACTTGGTCGTTGACGTGGACCATTAAAAAAGGCTCGCTTCTATCCCAGAATGCTCCCGCACCCAGATTGGATTCAAATGACTGGCTTTCTTTTTTCCGGTCGATCTGGCGGCGCACCTCTTCGATCATCGGCTTGTCTTTGTAAACGATGATCGACCATGTTCGTTTTTCGCCATTGGGATATACGCAGTTGAATTGGCCAAAACTGTCGTCACCCATGGTTTCGCTAAATTCTGTGGCCTTAAATTCTGTGGCGACGATTTCTTTTAGTTTTTCAATGCCAATTTCCTGTGCCTGGATTTGACAAAGCGTGGCGCTGAAAACCAGAGCGGCGGTGAGATGAGTAAGGAGCTTCATATTAAATCCAGTTAGGGTTGAGCGAGTGTTTCACGCACGCCGGGACCTTTTTCCGTGTGGTAGATATCCCAGATACGGAATCCTGTGCTGCCGTCTTTTTTGCCTTTCGTCATCAATAACAGCGTGGCCGGAACTTCTGTGCCAGACTCCAAAATGAAGTTTACGCCAACCAAATAACGATTCCCCCCATCATTGATGGCTCCCAAAAGCTGATAGTCCGTAATTTTTTCCTTGGTTTGCGTCAGGCGTTCTCTTGCTCCCTTGGCTGCGGGGGAGCCTTCTGCTGCGGTGTTTTCGCCAATCAATCCGGTTGCAAGAAGCGCTTCGAAAGGTTCTTCAAAAGGATAATCGCGCTCGGGTTGACCGGCCTCCATCCATGCTTGTAAAAATTCGTCAACGCTAAGCCAGGCCAGGAGCTCTGCGCTTCCGTCGAAAGCATAATTCACTTGAGGACGATCGTTCCTAATTTTGAGCGGTTTTAGAATGGGCGCATCCGCCGTGGGTGTGTGGGCAATGGCTTCCAAGAGGATGACTTTTTGATCCCCGGATTGGTAGGTGACCCTGGCCAGCCCACCGGCTGGAAGGGAAGGCGTGAGTTCAAAAATTAGGGTAGAACCGTCGGCATTCGCAACCGTGTGGATCTGGCCTTGGAAACGATGACCAAACAAATTGATCTCCCCAGGTGTGGTGCTCAGGATCTCGGCTTCGGAGCTGTCAGCAAATAGATCTCGCAACCACGAAACGGCACGATCCATGCCGCCGGTTGAGCCTCCTCTGCTCAAATCTGGGTAAACGGGCGAATCAGACGGCAATCGCATGGAAATCCTGAGAGATTCCGCTATGGGTTCTCCAAAGCTCGTTGCACTGATCTCGCCAACCACCCCTGTATTTGGTGTTCTGCTCGCGTATTGAACGAAATCGCCATCTTTTGCATCTTTAAGCAACATGGGATCACGCGCGGTCAGTTCGGGCTCGGTATTTTGGGTGGATTCTTCTTCACCGCAGGCCGAAAAGGCGAAGATAGAGAGCAGGAGCAAGTGCGGAAATGAATTCTTTGTGATGCGTCTCATGTCTGTTTGGTTGACGTTTGTTAGGTTGGTTTGCGGACGGATGTTATTTGGCGGTAGAGTCCGCTGCGGGGTTGGGGTAGCGAACAAGGACTTTGCCCCTAGTGGGAACGGGTTGGCTTTTATCGAGTTTTAGGGCGGCGGTCTCGGTATGCGCACTGAGTTCCCAGAGGCGAGTTTTTTTGTCCCCTTCAACCAGTGTGACGTGTGCAAGTCCCCCGGCGGGCAGAACCGGCGTGAATTCAAAATGCACCTCGCGGTTTTGGCCCAGATCGAAACGATGGATTTCGCCGGGATACTCCGTTTCACCGATGCGCACCGGAGCCGGGAGGCGATCTATCAAGTCAGCCGACTGCGCCGCGAAAAAAACTGACTTTAGGAACGATAAATTGTCCAGGTTTGCCCGCAGGATCCCCTCGGAACCAAAGCCTACAAGGCCAGGTAGCTGTCCATTGGGTTTGAAATAAA
>JBGTLQ010000108.1:0-13906 GCA_041744075.1 Terrimicrobiaceae bacterium | reverse complement strand
AAGGCACAGGTGCCCAACTGCTCGCCCACAAAGGCGTCTATGCACGACTGCACGCGGCGGGGCATTATGGGGATAGGTCAAAAAATGATGAAGTTGACAAATTGGTTCAATAGACCAAAAGGTGATTATGAACGTCAGCTTGCATGAAGCCAAAACTCACCTCTCGCATCTGATTGAGGCCGTCGAAGCCGGAGAGGAAGTTGTTGTTTCCCGCCGAAAAAAGCCGGTGGCACGCATCGTGGCAGCTTTGGGTGCGCGCCCCAAGCGTATTGGCGTATTGTCTAAGCATCATTTTCGTATGGGAGATGCGTTCGATTCTTGCGAAACGAGTGAGTTACTCGGCGATCTTTTTGGTGTGGCAGACAAATGAAGCCGACTGCCGTCGTCGGCTGGCTTCTCGATACTCATGCCATGCTTTGGATGCTCTATGGAGACAAACGACTTTCACGCCGTGCTCGGGGCCTGATCGATGGAGAACTTCCCTTGTTTTACTCGACTGTGAGTTTTTGGGAGATCGCCTTGAAGCGCTCCACCAAGGGCTTTGAGATAGAATCAGAATGGGACATTATTCTGCCTCGCGAGTTGAGAAAGAGTGACGTGATCAAAATTGATTTGGAGGCCAGTGACTGCCGGTCTATGGAAAATCTGCCGATGCATCATCGGGATCCCTTTGACCGGATGTTGCTTGCCCAGGCCACACAGCGACGTCTCGGAATCCTTTCACGGGATGGCGTGTTCGACGAGTACTCTATCTTGCGCGCATGGTAAAGGCTCCTGCCGAAAGAAACATGCTCCATGTTCCTCTACTTGCCGATCCCGTGACCCAGTAAGCAACTGCGAGGACTGGCGGCCGGGGACAAGGGATTCAGATACAACATGTAGGCGGTTGGTCCCAAAGAAGGGAAAACAAAAGGCGACCCGGTCAGTGCCGCCGCGCCGGCCAAAATGCCGATGGAAAGGAAGCCATTGATAAAAACATACAACGCTTTTTCCCATGGTTGGGAAAGGTGTCGGGATATCCACCCGAGCCTCAAGGCTTCAAAAAACCTGGTCGCGTGGTCAGCTCTTTTCATGCTTAGCGGGCATCCGCAGCCGCCATCGCGGCTTTGGTGCCTTTTTCCCATGATAATCCCCAGTCTTTCATCGCTTTCACGATGGGCATAAGGGCATTTCCTTTGTTGGTGAGTTGATAAGCCATGTGCCTTGATCCCCCAGCATCGCTGACCTGGATAACGACCTTGTGCTCCATGAGTCGCTTGAGCCTCTCAGTGAGAATGTTGGTGGGAATACCTTCGGGCGATGACAGGAAGTCCTTGAACCGGGATTTCCCAAGGAGCAGATCCCGAATGACCAGCAGCGTCCACCGGTCACCAAGGATTTCCAAAGCGCAGGACACCGGGCACGGGGAGCGCCGTGTGGCGGTGATCGAGGATTTTGTGGACGGTTTGGTCATAAAGAAAATGAATCAAAAATTATACTTGCAATCAACAAGTAACTTACTTGTAATATGCAAGCATGAAAAACCTGACCACCACTCAAGCTCCACAACTAGCCGCCCCGGGGGCAGGCCTTCCGAAGGTCGAACTCTTTTTCGCCCGCAGGTTGGTGCGCTGGAAAGCTCGCCGCACGGATCGCGCGTCAGCCGCTGCCACATTTGCCAAGGAGCGCGATGGCATTCTTCGCATGATGGAGAGTTTCGCGCCGGAACAATTAATGACACAAGTTCTGATCAAGCGCCTGCCCGGGTTGGAGGACAGCAGTCGTTTTTGGTCGGTCCTTATGACTGTTGACCATTTGCGCATTGTGAATCAGGAACTCGCGGAAATCATCGCAGGTCTGTGCGCAGGTCAGCCTCCTCAGCGAGCGGTGAGCACCGCGGCGGTCAAGCCCAACAAAAATGTCGATACCTCGTTCATCCCAGCCTTCGCGCAAGTCTGCCGCGAATTTGAGGCGACCGTTGCTGCTCAAAAAGATTTGAGGACACCTCTGTATCATGCCCACCCGTGGTTCGGACCCATGGATGCGGCGGATTGGCATTTTATGGCGGGCTTCCACATGGGCCTTCATCGTCAACAAATCGAGCGCATTCTCGTCGGCCTGTGATTAAGTTCGGCCCGTGGCAGACGTTCTGGGTGGCTTCAGCGACGATCTTCATGGTCTCCATGGACGCCACGGTAGTGGTGGCGGCCTTTCCGACGCTTCGTGCCCACTTTTCAACGGCTTCTGCAGCTGATCTTTCTTGGACGATCAACGCCTACACCATTGTTTTTGCGGCACTGTTGGTGCCGGCCGGTCGGTTGGTTGATCAATATGGGCATTGGCGATGTTTTCTCATCGCCGTGGCGGGGTTTACCATGGCTTCGGCGGCGTGCGCCTTTGCACCCGGATTGGGTTCCCTCATCCTCGCCCGCATCACGAAGGCGGCTGCCGCTGCCCTGCTTGCCCCCGCTTCTTTGGCGCTAATTTTGGGGGCGTTTCCCGTTAATGATCGTCCCAGATCAGCCGGCTTGTGGAGCGCGGTCGGAGCCCTTGGTGCGGCATTGGGTCCGGTTATTGGCTCATTGCTCATCGATTGGTTTTCCTGGCGTATGATTTTTTTTGTTAATGTTCCCATTGGGTTGCTTGTGCTCTGGCTGGGTTGGCGTCATTGGCAGCAAAATCCGAATGTCAAAACCAGCCATCGTTTTGATGCGCTGGGAACTATGTTGCTCATCGCCGGTGTGGCCTTTCTGGCTGGGGGCCTTGCTCAGGCGAGGCAGGGCTCATGGCTTAAACCTGAAGTTCTCCAACCGCTGGCAGGTGGTCTGGTTTTGGTCGGCGGCTTTATTTGGTATGCGTGGGGGAGACGAGATGCGGCGCTGGATCTTGGGCTCTTCGCTGATTCAAATTACCGTTGGGCAAGCGCCGCAACGTTGGTGCTGGGCATGGCCTTTGGCATGATGTTTCTCTCGTTCTATCTCTTCTTTACGGGTGTCTGGCAATACCCTCAATCCTTGGCAGGGCTTGCCGCCGCACCGGGACCTATTTTCGCCACGGGCGTCGCGATCGTTGTGAGCACGAAGCAGGGTCCGTGGGGCCAGCGGCGGCTGATCACGATTGGTGGAGTCTTGTTTGCGATCAGCAATCTCTGGCTTGCGCTTCGAGTCAGCCCGATTCCCGAATATTTCAGAACGTGGCTGCCTGGCCAAATTCTGGGAGGGATGGCAATTGGCTTCATGTTGCCCTCAGTGACGGGTGCTGCCGTTGCGAAACTGCGTGCTGCGAATTTGGGGGTTGGAAGCGCAGTGAATACCGCGATCCGTCAGCTCGGCAATGCGTTGGGTGTCGCTCTGGCCATCGCCCTTGCGGGTCATGCCCTCACCACGGTTCAAGATTTTCAATCTGTGTATTTTTGCTTGGCCGCATCAGGATTCCTCATGGCCGTGCTGGCCCAGCCACTCTCGCCGCATCCTTGATCAGTGGACACCGCCTCGGCCATCCGGATCGTTTCCAGGGACTGGCGGCAATTCCTTCGCCGGGAGTAAAATCGACATCACGGTTGCCACTATCAACGTGCTGAGAACAATGATCAGGGAGACAATCGGGGCAATTTTGATGCTTTTGATTTCGGTTGCGCTAAGTCCGAAGTCATAAAAATATGGTGGTGCGGCAAGGAGGAGCAACTTGATGCCGACGAATGCGAGAATGAGGATAAGCGCAGGCTTGAGGAACCGGAATTTGCTGATCAGCGCGGCGAGACAGAAGTACAGGGCGCGAAGTCCCAAGATCGCAAAGATATTGCTTGTGAACACAATGAAGGGATCAGGGGTGATCGCAAAAATTGCGGGGATGGAATCAACCGCAAACACAAGGTCCGTGATTTCCACCATCACCAATGCGAGGAAGAGCGGCGTGATGGCCCGACGTGGAGAAAGGGTGCCCGGTTCTGCAATGGCTTGGACATCCTTGCCGGTTGCCGGATCCTTGATGTAGGTGGGCTTTACCGTGCGAAAGGTGAAAAACTTCTGACCATCGTAGAAATCCACCGTGCGGAAAAGTCGCTTTGCCAGTCGGACAATCGGGTTTTTTCGTGGATCGCTGTGGCTCTCCACAAGAGCCATTTTGAGGGCGGTTAGAATGAGAAAAACCCCAAAAATGATCAGGATCCATGTGTAGCGCAGGATCAGCTCTGCCCCGAGAAAGATCATGCCTCCACGCATCATCAGGGCTCCGATAATTCCCCAAAAAAGCACCCGATGTTGGTATTTCGCAGGAATTGCAAAATAACCGAAGACCATCGCAATCACAAAAATATTGTCCATGGCAAGGGACTTCTCAACGATGTATCCGGTTAAGTATTGGACGGCTGCCGTGGCGCCGGTGACCTCACCCAACACAATCTCTCCACCAGCATAAATCGGAGTTTCCAGTCCCAAACCAAGCCAGTGGGACTGATAGCCAAAATAAACAAATGCGGTGAAAGAGATCCCGCAGGAAAGCCAAACAGCGGACCACACAATGGACTCCTTTAGACTGACCTCGTGAGCGTCGCGGTGGAAGACTCCAAGATCAAGGGCAAGAAATGCCATCACAAGCACGATAAATCCCACATAAGCCCAGACCTTCATGCTTGCCGGATCGGCAGGCATGGTACTCGCAGCATACATGAGAAATGTGGTCATTGTTTCAAGGTTGTCTTCTGGGCGCCTCGGCGTCGAAGCTCACCAAAAAGGGCATGGGGGACTCTGTGAGATACATCTTGGTTTGCACATAACGAATAAATGAATAAACAGTTAAGAAAAACCGAATGAATTTTCATCTGAACTACCATCACCTCAGGTATTTCTTTGCTGTGGCCACCGAAGGCGGCATCAAATCCGCCTCAGAGCATCTTCACGTTTCACCACAGACACTCAGCGCTCAAGTCCGGGAGTTGGAGAACTATTTGGAAACGCCATTATTTTTGCGGGAAGGCCGAAGCATGGTGCTCACCGATGCGGGGCGTGTGGTGAAACAATACGCCCGAAGGATTTTTGGTTATGGGGATGAGCTGGTGGAAGTCATTCGCCGGGGAACCTTGGGAGGACCGCAGACAGTGTATGTGGGAATTGGCTGCTTCTTGTGCGGGCGCAGCCCCTGTGATTGAGCCAGTGCTGGTCGATGTGGCCGATCGATATGGCCTCCAAGAATTGCCATTAACCACAGGAATCTTTGAAGAGCTTTTTGTGGTAACTGACGAGAGACAATTTTCCCATGAAGGCCTTCGCGCCATTGTTGAACAGGCCGGTCAGGCGGGAAAGACGTAGCTAAAAAACGAAAAGGCCGGACGGGCCTTGTGGGCTCATCCGACCTTTGGTAAAGGTTAACAAGATATTACTTGCTGTAGCCGGTGGTGGCTGGTGGCGGTGTCGAAGTTTTCGACGCACAAGCACTGAGCCCGAGCGAAGCAACTGCGAACGCACAAACTGCGACGATTTTGACAAATTTCACAAAAATTCCCCTCCTTTCTTTGCTGGATGCTGGCGGAACATTGTGCGCTGACCGGCCACATGACAACAAGAATCGCGTCTTTTTTGTCAGGGAGTGAAGAAATTTTCAGCAACCGGCACCGGCAGGAAGGTTTTTGATCATGACCAATTCGGTTCCCCGGGGTTTGGGTGTGTAAAGCACCTCATCGAAGACATGGCGAATAATGTGAACGCCCACACCTCCAGGCCGGATTTCTGCTAGAGGACGACTTTTGATGGTATCAGGATCGCAGGATTTGCCGTAGTCCCGCAAGACCACTCGGAGTTGGTTGTTTTGGAAGGTCATGTGAAGCCGAACGGGCTTACATTTATGATGGTAAGCATGACGAATGACATTGGTGCACGCCTCATCGATGGCCAGAACAAGGACAGCCGACGTATCTTCGTCAAAACCACAATCTTCCAAAAAAGCGCGGGCGGCATGTCGCACTTTTGCCAGATGACAGGTATCACTGGTGAACAGGACGCTTTTTTTCATGCGAGGCCGCTGGCGAGGATGGTCAGGTCATCAAGTTGGTCGCCGCTCCCCCGGTGTCGCTTTTCGGCTTCCACAAGCCTGTGGATCAGCGCCTCACCGCTTTGACCGGTTTGGTTTTCGAGCGTGGTGGCAATCAGGGGTTCAAAAAAAACATCCGAATTTTCCCCCTTGGATTCGGACAGTCCATCCGTGAAGGAGACGAGCCAATCTCCGGGCGAGACATCGATTTTCCCTTGGCGGTAGGCCACTTTGGGGAGGATCCCCAAGGGGAGGGCTCCTTCCGTTTCGATGACCGTGGTGGTGCCATTGGCCCGCAGCAACACGGGATGGCAGTGGCCGGCGCTGGCAATTTCCATCCGCCCGCTGGTGGGCGTCAGCCTTCCAATCAGCATCGTCACAAACATTCCCCGAACGATCTGTTCGCAGAGGGTGGTGTTCAATTTCATGAGGGCGTCCGCCGGGCTGGTCGTTGCAGCAAAAACAAACTGCATGGCACTCAGGGTTTGTGCCATGAGGAGAGACGCCGCGATTCCTTTGCCTGAAACATCCCCAATAGCAAAATAAATTTCGTACGGGCTCTTCACAAACACATCGTAGAAATCCCCCCCCACGTTGGCTGCCGGGTGGTTGAAAGCTGCGAAATGGGATCCCGGGGTCTCGGGGGGGATGGCCCGGGAGAGGAGTTCGCGCTGGATCTCTGTCGCAATGGCCAGATCACGCTCGACCCGTTCCTGGTGACGGCTGCGCTCCATGGTTCTGAGTTTTTCGATGGCAGTGGCGGTCAGATCCGCATAAGCCGCGAAGCCCTCGAGGTCCTCGAGCTCAAAAGCGGGTTTTTCTTCAGGGTTCAGCACCTGCAAAACGCCTATGAGCTGACCCTCGCGTTTGAGTGGGGCGCAAAGGATCGACCGGGTTTTGAACCCGGTTTGCGCATCGGCTTCTTTGTAAAAGCGCTCATCCTTGTAGGCATCGGGAATAAGGAGCGCCTCGCCATGCTCGAAAACCCAGCCGGCAATCCCGCGGCCTTTGGGCACAGTGATTGTTTTTTTGATAAAATCGCCTTCTCCATGAGAAGCAATGGTCATCTCAAGGTCTCCCGTCGTTTCATTGACCAAGAATAGCGAAGCGGCCTCCACATGGATCACCCGCCGTGCCACATCCAGAATCGCTGGCAGCAACTCCTCATAATCGGTGATCGAAGCAATCAACCCGCTCACCTCCACAAGCCCCCGATAAATGGAGAGCGATTTTCTCAGTGATTCAACTTCAGAATCCATTCTTGGGACCATCCCATGACCACCGTTCTTGTGCCAGCCGGATTTTTGAAGTGGCAAATGTCTCTCTTCTGCGGAATCTTGAGCATGTGAGACTAATATTCTTGGTTCCCGTGGTCCTATTTGCTGCTTTGGCGGCACCCGCCTCCGCCCAGCAGACGGCGTATGGAGCGCTTTTTACTGCTGGCAAATCCGCGCTGGGGGCTCGTTTGGTGGGGCTCTCGGGGGAACGTGGCAGCCCGCAACCCCAAGAATGGAAATTTTATTATTTGGATCCTTCAGCCCGGGGCGGCGTGCGGGAAATCATCGTCGCCAATCGGGAAGTGACCTCGAACCGCACCCCTCTGAGGGGTTTCTCAGACCTTGGCAGCCGCGCAGCCATCAATCTTGGCTCCCTCAAAGTCGATTCTGACAGAGCTTTCCAAATCGCTGAGGCCCAGGCTGTGCAGCGAAAGATTGCTTTTCACTGGGTGGATTATTCCATGCGGGTAGCCGCTGATGGATATCCCCGGTGGACACTTCTCCTATTGGACAACATGGGCGTTCCACTCGGCTCACTTGAGATTTCCGCAGAAACTGGTGCCGTCGTCAGCGCTCTCAACATCCAAACCCTCTCGCCCACAACCACCACCACAAGCACCCCACGTCAGCCCATCGGCGGGCTTTTGGGCACGCTGCGAGATATTGGCATCGGAGTTGGAACAACAACCTCCAACATCGTTCTGCGAACGGTTGGGACGGGACAGGAAATCCTCACCGGCGAGCGAACCATCGGTCCGAAGGACGACTCAAACGACGAATGACACCCACAAACACGATCGTTGTTCTCAGCCTTGTTGGCTTTTTGCTGCTGACGGCGGAGGTTTTTGTTCCGGGGATGGTACTCGGCATCTTGGGGGTCTTGTGCCTCGGGGGCGCGATCACGTTCTCCTATGTCGAGTTTGGGGCATACATCGGAACGATCACTCTGGTCTGTATCGTCGGTGCCGTGTTTGTGGGTTTTATTGCCTGGATGATGGCATTTCCTCACACCGCCATCGGACGAAGGCTCATGCTCAAACAAAATCTGACCAGTGGGGTCGGGGAAAAAGACCATCCAGCTCGGGCGCTGGTTGGACAAAATGGACGAGCACTCACCCCGCTTCGCCCTTCCGGCACGGCCCTCATTGATGGACAAAAGGTGGATGTGGTCGCAGAAAGCAGCTTCATCCCTCAGGACACTCCCGTCGTTGTGATCCTCCAAGAGGGGATGCGTGTGGTGGTCAGGCGAATTGTTAGTTGACTTAATTATCAATGCGGTTAAGTAGTTTGGCATGGCTGCACCAAAACGACTTAAAAAAATCCTGCTCACTGTTCTGGGTTTGGTGGTGATTGTGGGGGGGATTGTGGGATTGAAGGTCTTGCAGATTGGGAATCTGATTGGATTTGCGACGGCATCAGCCGCTGCAGGCATGCCCCCGACTCCCGTGGCGACCGTCGTCGCTCTGGGTGAAACCTGGGAAGAAACTTTAAAATTTACGGGGTCCCTCAGGGCGGTGCAGGGGGTTACGCTCACGGCGGAGCTTCCTGGGACAGTGGTAAAACTCGGGGTGGAAAATGGGGCTGAGGTTAGGAAGGGTGATATTTTGTTGGAGCTCGACACCACCCAAGAACAAGCCGATTTGGCCTCCGCTGCGGCAGGTCTCCGGCTCGCAAAAATCAACCTTGATCGAAACAAAGAGCTTTTGGACAAACGCATCATTGCCCAGTCCGAATACGACACCGCCGTTGCGACGTTTGACCAAGGGCAGGCCCAGGCGGTGACATTGCAGGCAACCATCGCCAAAAAAATTATTAGGGCTCCATTTGCGGGACGGGTTGGAATTCGGAAAGTGAATTTGGGGCAGACAGTTGCAGCCGGGGATGAGTTGATTCCCCTACACTCCAGCGACCCGATTTATGTGGAGTTTTCCGTGCCCCAAACCCAGCTCGATTCTATCACGGTCGGCCAGACTCTGAGGGTTGCCACCGATGGATCCAAGGAACCGGTGACAGGTGAGATCACAGCCATTAATCCCGTGGTTGATGAAGCCACCCGCAGCGCACGGGTACAAGGAACCTTGAGCAATGCGGATGGTCGCCTGCTCGCTGGGTTGTTTGCAGAAGTCGAAGTTGTTATGCCAGATAAACTTGACGTGGTAGCCGTGCCCATCTCCTCCATTCTCAACGCCGCCTATGGCGATTCGGTTTATGTGATTGAGGAGAAGGAGGGCAAATCCACCGCACGTCAGCAGTTTGTGCAACTTGGGCGGAACCGTGGGGATTTTGTGGCTGTCGTCAAGGGGCTCGCAGCCGGGGACCGGGTGGTGAGCGCTGGCGGTTTCAAGCTTACCAATGGGGCCTCAGTCGTGATCAATGACGCCATGCAGCCCGAGGCATCCTTGGAGCCAACTCCCGACAACAGCTAATCCGCGAAGGCCGCTTCCATGCAATTCACAGACATTTTTATCAAGAGGCCTGTGCTGGCCATCGTTGTGAGCTTGGTGATCATCATCGCCGGCATCCAATCCATTTCCAGCCTCAGCGTGCGTCAATATCCGCGCTTGGAACGTGCCACCATCACAATCAAGACCGCCTACATTGGCGCCGATGCCTCGCTGGTTCGTGGCTTTATCACGACGCCTCTGGAGCGGGTCATCGCCTCAGCCGATGGGATCGATTACATCCAGTCCCAAAGCCAACAGAGCCTCTCAAATATCGAGGTGGTCCTCCGGCTGAACTATGATCCCGTGAAAGCCCTGGCCGACATCAGCTCGAAGGTCGATCAGGTCCGTGGAGATCTCCCGCCCGAAGCGGAGGTGCCTATCCTGAGCATTGAGCCGGCGGATGCCCAGATTGCCTCGATGTATCTGAGTTTTAACTCGGATATTCTGACCCCAAACCAAGTCAATGACTACCTCCTGCGGGTGGTGCAGCCCCGACTTTCCGCGCTCCCCGGCGTTCAACGAGCGGACATCCTTGGCGGCCAAACCTACGCGCTGCGGATCTGGCTTCATGCCGAACGGATGGCTGCGCTCAATCTGTCACCAGGCGAAATTCGGGAAGCCCTCCTTGCGAACAACTACCTTTCAGCCGTGGGCCAGACCAAGGGGCAGCTTATGCAGTTTAACCTCACGGCAAATACCGACCTGCGTACCGTGGCGGAATTCAAAAAACTCGTTTTGCGCGAAGTGGATGGGGCCGTTGTGCGGCTTGAGGACATCGCGGATGTGGAACTCGGGGCAGAGAGTTATGACTCGACTGTGCGATTTTCCGGCAAAGATGCGGTGTTTATGGGGATCTGGGTGATGCCAACGTCCAACTCGCTGGAGGTCATACGGCTTGTGCGGCAGGTCATGACAGAAATTCAAGCCCAGCTACCTTCCGGGCTCACAGGTCATGTCGCGTATGATAGTACCACCTACATCGAGGAGGCGATCCATGAGGTCCAGAAAACTCTGTTGGAAACCATCCTTGTGGTCATCATCGTCATTTATCTCTTCCTTGGTTCCTTCCGCGCCGCGCTGGTTCCCATGGTGACGATTCCCGTCTCCCTGGTTGGGGCCGTTTTCCTCATGCAGCTCTTTGGGTTCACCATCAATCTTCTGACGTTGTTGGCCATCGTGCTTTCGGTTGGGCTGGTGGTTGATGATGCCATTGTGGTAGTGGAAAATATTGAACGCCATTTGCATGAGGGCATGGACGCGATCCAAGCGGCCATTGTGGGAGCTCGGGAGCTGATTGGCCCAGTCATCTCCATGACCATAACCCTTGCAGCTGTTTATCTGCCCATCGGTTTTCAGGGAGGACTCACGGGAGCGCTTTTCCGAGAATTCGCCTTCACTCTGGCGGGAGCGGTTCTCATTTCTGGGGTGGTGGCGCTCACGCTGTCCCCGATGATGGCCTCCCGGATGATTCGCCGGGGCGATGACGAAAAAGGTTTTGCCGGTCACATCACCAGGAATTTTGAGCGCCTGAAGAACCGATACTCGAAAGCCTTGGATGGCACGCTGTCCAATCGTCTGTTGGTTTATTTGGTCTGGGTGACACTCACCGCCTTTGCGTTTCTTTTCTACATGTTTTCGCCCACGGAATTGGCACCCAAGGAAGACCAAGGCATTATTTTCGGAATCCTTTCGCCCCCTCCCAATGCGTCGCTGGAACAGGCCACCTATTTTGCGAATGAGGCCGCCAATGTTTTCCAATCCGTGCCTGAGATGCAGCAGAGCTTCCAAGTCACCCAGCCGTCCTTTGGGTTTGGTGGGATGTTGGTCAAGCCATGGTCGGAACGAGATCGCACCATTTTTGAAATTGAGCCCGAGGTTTCGATGGGTCTTGGATCGATCACCGGGGTGCAACACCCCGCCTTTCTCCCGGATCCCCTGCCTGCGGCTGGAACATTTCCTGTTGAGTTCGTGATTGCCGGAACCCAGGACGCGCCCCAGTTGCTGGAACTTGCCAACGAGGTCATTGGCAAGGCCATGGCATCCGGCCAATTCGCGTTTCTGGAAACCGATGTCAAAATCGACCAATCACGGGAGGTCATTGAATTTGACCGCGAAAAGGTTGCCAGCCTTGGCCTCGACCTTCGAAGCGTTGGTGGTGACCTCGGTATCATGCTTGGCGGCAATTATGTGAACCGTTTTAACCTCGATGGACGCAGCTATAAGGTCATCCCACAAATCCAACGCGGCGGACGCCTCACGCCGGAGCAACTCGATCAGATCCATGTCCGGGGCCCAGAGAACGAATTGCTCCCCCTCAGCTCCATCGCCACCATACGGCGCGAACTGGAACCCCGCAGCCTCAACCGCTTTAATCAACTCAACGCCGTCAAAATCCAAGGCATCGCCCCCCAGTCGCTCACAGCAGGTTTGGATGCGCTCAGCGCGGCAGCAGATGAAGTCCTTCCCCAAGGAACACAAATCGAATATGGGGGACAGTCGCGTCAGCTCAAACAAGAAGCCGGAAAATTCCTGCCGGCGTTTTCGCTGGCTGTGATCCTGATCTACTTGGTTCTGGCCGCCCAATTCAATTCGTTTCGCGACCCATTTATCATTCTCTTGGGTTCGGTTCCATTGGCCATGTTTGGAGCCCTGATTTTTACCGTCCTAAAAGCTGCCGGCCCTCCGGGTTGGAGCTTCCCGCTCACGGAGGGATGGACCACCACAATGAACATCTACTCCCAGGTCGGGTTGGTCACGCTGGTCGGACTGATCTCGAAGCATGGAATCCTCATCGTCGAATTTGCCAATGTGCTTCGCGAAAAAGGCAGCACAAAGCTCGATGCCATCCGCGAAGCCTCACGCTTGCGCCTTCGCCCGATTCTCATGACAACCGCCGCCACGGTGTTTGGTCATATCATGCTCATCTTTGTGACCGGCCCAGGCGCCCAGGCCCGCAATTCCATTGGCCTTGTGCTTGTTCTTGGAATGACCATCGGGACAGTATTCACGCTCTTTATCCTGCCAAGCATCTACATGCTAATAGCCCCGCCGGACAAAAAAGAGTCGAGCAAAGATATCGCGCCTTCCAATCAGATTCCTGTTGCGGTCTGAGGGCGGGAAACAGGGGGAACGGGCGTCCCGCCCGTTTTAAAACTGATTTTAGCAACCTACAACACCACACGGGCGGGACGCCCAAGCTCCCTGTCCAACACCGTTTTCGCTTGTTTTAAAGCACACAGACCCGCATCAAAATGGATAAAGTTTTTTATCCTCTTAATTATTTATGCATCATGACACCGCTTTAATCGCCATGGTTGCCATCGGCTTTGCCGTGGCCTTTGTTTTTGGTTTTGGGGTGAGCAAGATTGGGCTGCCTCCCCTTGTTGGGTATTTGCTCGCGGGCATTATGCTTGGCCCCTACTCGCCGGGGTTTGAGGCGGATGCGGCCATGGCCGGTCAGCTGGCAGAAATTGGGGTTATGTTGCTGATGTTTGGGGTCGGACTGCACTTCTCTGTTTCTGATCTTGTGGCCGTGCGGCGAATTGCGATTCCGGGGGCCATTGGCCAGATCTTGATCGCAACGGCCATTGGGGTGGCGATGGCCATGATGTGGGGGTGGAGCCTTGGGGCCGGCTTGGTGCTGGGACTGAGCCTGTCTGTGGCAAGCACGGTTGTGCTTTTGAAAGCGCTGGAGGAGCGCAATGCGATCTCCACCGGAAATGGAAGGATTGCGGTGGGGTGGCTGATTGTGGAAGACCTTGCCATGGTTCTTGCGCTGGTCTTGGTGCCCGCTTTTGCTGCGGCCTTGGGAGGGAGCCTGGATGATGATCACAGCCCGCCCAATCAGGGATTGGTGATGGGATTGGGCCTCACTCTCTTAAAGCTAGTGGCCTTTGTGGCAATCGCCCTCACGTTGGGACCACGGATTTTGCCATGGTTGCTTCGGCAAGTGGCGCGAACCGGCTCACGCGAGTTGTTCACTTTGGCCACGTTGGCCGTGGCCTTGGGTCTGGCCTATGGATCGTCATTACTCTTCGGAGTCTCGCTGGCCTTGGGGGCATTTTTTGCTGGGGTGGTGCTCAATGAATCGGAACTGAGTCACAAGGCCGCCACCAATTCCCTGCCACTGCAAGATGCCTTTGCTGTTCTGTTTTTTGTTTCGGTTGGGATGCTTTTTGATCC
>JBGTLQ010000107.1:0-3078 GCA_041744075.1 Terrimicrobiaceae bacterium | reverse complement strand
GATAGTGTGGAAATCGCGTTTTGTGCGAATGCAATTGCTGAAATACGGAATGCGTTGGAAAACACTCCCCAACTTAGAAAGTATCATACCGTCTCGCAGGAGGCGGAAAGGCTGGGTTATTCCGATAAAACCGTTCGAAATCTTCTCAAAGAAAAACGAGCCCCCCACTTCGTCATCGGTTCAGACCTGAGAATCGATCCGGTCGCCATGGACGAGTGGATGGACGCGAATTGCGCCCTAGGCAAGTCAACTCAAAGCTCACAGCGTTCTCAGAAATAGGAACTTTTGGAAATTTCTTCATTGGCATTCAAACATCCAATGGGCTGCTGAAGTGAGCGGTATCTTTCGGTCTATGAAAGATACTCAATCCAGCAGACTGGCAACGCTTGACCAAATCACAGTGACCGCAAAGGAAGCAGCGCATCGACTCCAAAGCCCGGAGGGTCGTCTTCTGGCCGAGTATGCACTGGCATTTCTTCGCGAAACATGGATCGCCGAGAGTGGTCAACCCGCACGAGACCCTGATAAATTATTTGGGGACGTAGCGAAGGGGATGCGCATGATCCAAATGATCATTGACGCCAATGATCGAGGATAATCTTGGTCTCCTGCCTTCCTCTTTTTCCTGTTTCGAGTGAGTTGGAAACCAGAGGATCGGCTCCCGAAACGGCAAGTCAACTTTTGGTGGGCCACCTCTGATCTCAAGAGGATAAGGCCGGTTCACGCCAACGAGGAAGGTCAAGAGCAGGCATTCCCCAGAGTGCACTGTGTATCTCTGTCTCTGAAAGCAAATCTATGAATACAGACACAACCGCAAACCCTTCCGATAACAGTTACGACATCCATGCGGAGGCGTGGGCTAACCGAAACCGCTCAGGCTCAAACTGGGTGCATGAACATTTGGAGAAACCAGCCATACTGACTCTGGCGGATTTCAAAACCGGCGAAGAAGTAGTCTGTCTCGGGTGCGGCAGCGGCGAAGAAGTGCGCATGATCGAAAAAAACGGGGCTAAAGTGATCGCAGGCATCGACAAAAGCGAGGCTCTCTTGGCGAAAGCCCGAGAGTGGAATCCAAAAACGGTCTTTCGCACAGGCTCAATTTCTGATCCAGAACTCAATCCAGCAAGTTGTGATGTCGTATTTTCAAGTCTTGCGATGCACTACGCAGAAGATTGGACGACCTGCCTTCAGAACGTGCGAAGAGCGTTGCGACCAAACGGTCGCTTCATTTTCTCGACGCACCACCCGCTGCTCTGGTCCTCGCAGACAACCAGAGACGAGTCTGGCACCACACGAATGCATGGCTACGCAAAAAATAAGGATTCCAAGCCCACGATCTATGGGGATTGCGTCAAGGATCGATGGATTGATGACATTTGGTTCGAGAACATGCATGTCCGCTATCATCACAAAAGCCTTAGCACGATGATGCGATTCCTTATCGCATCGGGGATGTCGATCCTCACCATGACAGAGCCATTGGCAACAGACGATGGAACTTCCTCAGGGGCCATTTACAGCCGCATCCCACCTTTCCTATTAGTTCGATTGGATGTCATTTGATCTGCCACGGTCAAAAGCAACAGTCATGCTGCGAGAAAAGCAGTAGTAGTATGAGTTTGGGTGGATGCACAATGAAGTGCCGCGTTTACTGCGTCAAAAACTCCAAGAAACCTAGCATAGTTGGGTGTCGTGTATCGGTATTAATAGAGTGACCTTCAATGTGATGACATTTTTTCCCTCTATAACCTGCCTGGTTCCAAAATATTGCAAACAAGGATAGATTTTGGCGGAAGGCAGTGCGCTTTTTCCGCTCAATCAGGTGCTCGTAGAAACCGGAACAGGCAATGCACCGACACCACTCTTCATCGCTGGTCCCGCCTTAGTTCCAAAGCAATTTGTAATATTTAAACCTCAATTGGTCGCAGTAACTCCTCGGACTCCTTCATCGTCTTCTGTTTCCAAATAATCGCCAAAATGTTCTCCATTTATCCAGCCCCAACAGCCCCCGCTCAAAGCGACAGAAACCAAAATTAGACACAATGAAATCCACCGTATCAGCAACTCTCCTTTCCATCATTCTGGCCTCCGCCATGCCACTTGCATCCTGCACCATGTCGGATAATTCCGGCCAGGTTGCCGCCACCAAAAGGCAAATTCCAAAAGTCGGGATGACAATGGATCAGGTGCGGGCGATTGCCGGGAAGCCGCGCTACACATCCAATATGGGTGATACACTCGTCTGGAATTATCCTAAGAGTGAGGCCATGCATGCACTCCCGGTTTACAGCGCTGTTGCCGGGTATCACTCCAATACGGTGTCATTCCGAAATGGCCGCGCAATCCTTGTCGATTGGTCTCATTGATCGTCGGGCAATCCTCAATTCTTAAATGCCATTTTTTTGCCTTGGGATGTTGATGGCCTGTTCTGAGCACAAACTCTGCAACGACCACTAATTTTATGCGGCATACTTGAGCGCCCTTGCTCGGTATTTAGTGAAGGAAAGCAGATCTGACATCGCCTGCGCTTCGCTGCCTGTTCTGGCCATTCGATAGATCCCACCCCTCACAGGAGAGAAACCATCTCCGATCAAACTTATGACCAATCCCACACCACCACCCGTCCCGCCTACACCTCCCAATCCACCCGCCACACCTGACGCCAACAATTCAGAAACAGCCAACCAAGACAGTTCAAAATCATTCAACTGGGTTGCTTTCTTTATCCTTTGTGCGGTTTTGACGATTCCAAGCTGGTTCGCACTTGGGGTTGGGAGCCGGATGCTACGGAATACAACTGGGCCAATTCCGTCATTGCTCATCATGCAGGATCAACGGGACAAAGTGTTTGATGGAAAAACATCGCCATTTAGTGCGATCACGCACCTTCATAATGCTTCCGAGCTATGGCCCATACCAGAGGCCTGGCTCCTGAGCTGTTACATCGATTTCTTCAAGCTGCCGATCACGCTCATTTTGTCCTGTGGGCTCAGCATCTACTTCATGCGCAATTCCGCCAAATATGCGTCTTCTCCCAGCGACCTAAGCATACCTGCTCAGTGAGTCAACCAACTTCAC
>JBGTLQ010000106.1:0-2264 GCA_041744075.1 Terrimicrobiaceae bacterium | reverse complement strand
AAGAGCACATTTTTGGATTACAGCCATCTGCTGATGCCGGATCTCAAGGATTCCAATGGAAAGCCACTGTACGATCAGGACTTGGCCACATCCGGAATCAGCCTTCTGCCTTGGTTGAAGAAGGATGGAGCGATGGTCGCGGATGACGGCAATTCCAAACGGGTTGTGGTGACGGAAGCAGCTGTCTGGGGGTATCGCATCATGCTCAAACAGGGCGACACAAAAATAAATTATTACCCGCAGTCGGACGATTGGGAATGGTTCGAAACGATCAATGATCCCAATGAGCTGAACAACCTAGCAAAAAATTCGCGTCCACCATTAACTCCGGAGATGGAAGAGGCTCTTGCCAAGGTGCTCAATGGTGCAAAGCGCTTTGAGAGCCGCAGTTATTTCTACGAAAAAATCCGCCCGATGTTTACTTGATTGTCCGGCACTCATGGAAAGACCCAAGTTGTTGAATTTAGACGAACCATGCGCAGGTCTCGACCCAGTGGCCCGTGAGTTAGGCAACAGAAAAAATTGTCCTGCCCCCCTTACAAATAAGTTGCGTATTGCGCCAATGAAAAATGACACCAGGGAGAGAAAGTCGTTGCGTCACGATTCATGACACCCGGAGATTGTTAGTTTTGTGTGTGTTTTTGTAGGGGTTAAGGTGTGATTCCGACGTGGCTGACTCCGTGGAGGCGTAGCGAGCGTAAGCGAGCAGAGTCGGAACGGAGTCAGCCACGTCGGCGGCGGGAGGGGGGAGCCCATCTTGTGGTGAGATTTCCTGCCAAGAGTCGTCTTTGATCTCGTCTGCGATGGTGAAGATTTCCGAAAGTCGCCGCTCAATTTCTTGGGCGAGCGCCAAGGGATCGAGCGTCACGCGAAACGCACGCAGCTTGGCCTTGGCCGTTGAAGGGACCTTATTGCATGCCAGGAGCCGATCACAGGGCGTGGCTGCTTTGTCGTAAATTTTACGAACTTTCCCGGCGATGCGGTGTTTTTCGACGAGCTTCATGACAGGAGTGAAGTAGTTGCGCATGGGCAGCCACGCCTGCTCATACAACTCGTCAACGAGGCTCTTGAGCCTCAGATCGGCAAAGCGTCCGTAGCCCAACAGTTGGCGCACGTGGGTGAAGTTTTTCTGTTCCACGTGGGCTTGATCATTCTTTTTGTAGGCACGCGAACGGGTCCAATCAACCGCACGGCTTCTCTTGAGCAGGTAGGCTTCGAGGATCTCATTGAGGAACTCGCTGCCGTTGTCGCAATCCAATCCGAGCAGCTCAAATGGCATCCGTCTTTCGATGCGCTCAAGGCCGACGCGAACCTCTCCACCTCGATTGCCCCAAAGGGCCGCCAGTTCCGTCCAACCGCTATGAAAGTCGGTCAATGTCAGGCTCCAGAGAAAGTCTCCACTGCTGCTTCCTCCACCGTGGGCAACCGTATCGGCTTCCATCCACCCGGGTCCCTCAAAGGCCTGTGGCCCGCACCGAATGGGAACGAACTTTTTGATCCGGTTGCTCGCTCGCCCAGTCTTGCGCCCTCGGCTTTTTCCATCCACGGAGCTGATGCGATGGACCAAAGTGATGCGTTCCAAAG
Organism: Terrimicrobiaceae bacterium; assembly: GCA_041744075.1. GTDB lineage: Bacteria > Verrucomicrobiota > Verrucomicrobiia > Chthoniobacterales > Terrimicrobiaceae > JAJTZA01. Next base: position 680 of record JBGTLQ010000106.1, on the reverse strand, counting down.
TGCGGGCACTGCAACTCAATATCCTCTTTTTCCCCTCCTCCTCAATGGACCCGTGATGGGCCTGGTAACTTTCCATCCATAGGGGCAATGTTGCCTTCAAACGCAACCCGCATGGCTGCTCGCTCGCCTTCCATATCTCTACGATAATTCGGTGCTCATCTTCGCTGCACCGTGCCTTGCTGCCCCGCTTCTTCGCCTTCTTCCCCTGGCTCACCTTCCCGTTGAGCGCCTTGATCGTGTGCTTGCGATCCCAGCCCATTACTTCACTCAACTCGCTAATCATCGCCCCTTTCCCCTCCCGATTGCGTCGCCCATATCTCTTCCGACAGTGCTCCAATAACTCGCTTTTGCTCTTCTTACTCATTTGCCCAGATTCTTTTTTCATCCGGGTGTCATTCTTTATGACGCAACGACTTTTCCTACCCCTTTCCTTTCATTCCCCCCGGTGTCATTCAATGTGGCGCAATGCGACTCTGTGGGATTTTTGGTTGCGCAATTGATCCCCAAGGGGTAGCCTGAAGATTATGAGACGGTCTTGGTTTTGGGTCATTTTACTCGGCTTTGTCGCGAGTTTGGTGGCCACCCCGATGCCAAACATGGTTCGGACCAGAATAGCGGACGGATTCGATTTCCCAGTAGGAAAACCGGACGGTGAGGGCTATTACCTCGCCCGCGGATTT
>JBGTLQ010000105.1:0-55298 GCA_041744075.1 Terrimicrobiaceae bacterium | reverse complement strand
AATCGGCCGAAATCGTATTTGTAACACTCCCTCCGATGAGATTCGGCACGCTCCCTCCGCTCGCGCTCCCCGGCTGCAGTCGCAGCGCACGATGCGTATTATTCACACTGAAATCCAGAGGGGTATTGCCCGTGGTGCCGACGAAGGTGGGGTCCGCCAACGCACCAGCCGTGAGCGCATAAGCCGCCGCCGTGATCCGGCGATCCGGCGTGAGTTGCTCAAACGTTGTGCCATTGGTCGAGAACCACACCCGCAGCCGCACATCCGCATTCGCCGTGAAAACGCCGGGTGTAATGGCCGTCATATTCGTCAGCGCCGTATCACCCAGACCCAGTGCATAATGCCCCTGACTCACCGCCGCCTGCACCGCTGCCGTCGGCTGCGCTCCGCCCGTGCCCGTCCCGTTATTCGACCAGAGAGTCGTAGTCCCCGCCGCATCCACGAGCGCAAATTTAAAATGCCCGGTGCCGGTGTAGTTGGCGCCAGAGACGACAATGCGCCCCTGGTGATTGAGGATGCCCGGCGGCGGAGCGGCATGGAGAGCGGCTGTGAATAGCACAGCAAATACCGTGCAGAGGGTGGCGACAGTTGTTTTCATAGTGGTATGTATGTGAGCTGGTGAACGTTTGCCTCAGAGGAAAAAGTTTGGCCACAAAACAACTGTTGGCTAAACCTTGCTATAAAGAAGTTTGTTTAAAGCGATCGTCTGACCAAAGCACAGCTGGAATTACCAGCAGGCTAATAAAGCTCTATCGAAATCCTCGCTATGGCGCAATGCGAAAATGCGACAAGCAAGACTACGACCAATGCATCACTAACCCGCAGAGGGAGGAAGTGTTTGGCATGTAAGAGCTTCTGTAATTGATGCATTTTCTCATGATCTTTCCGCGGCCCCCCTCTTTCACGCCTTGATGCAAGAGGCCTCTTTCGCGCTTAATGAGGAATGACGTATGTGTCGACGGCAAATCTTCTGGCATACATGACCTCAGACACGGCCTTTAATGACCCGGTTCCAATTAATGATCAGACGATTTGGGATATCGGCACGACAGCTAATGGCGTCTTCACGGGAACCTCCACCGCGACCTTTCAAATAGGGCCCGGTTCAATCCAATCCACAACCACAATGAACGGTTTGATTACTGATTCCGGTCAAGTTCGCATTGCCTTCTCATCGGACTCGGCACCAACAGCGGTAGGCATTGGGCAGGTTCGGGATGTCGCCGGAGAGACCTACATTCAACACGCTCAGTGGTTCAACTTTCACAAGTCTCACCGGGATCATCACCGGGGACGCCTCAAACGGACGGATGGCGTTACGATCTTACAACACGGATGACAGCTTCGGCAGCCTCGGTCTTGCCCATGTGATCCCCGAACCAACCACGATCGGGCTCATGGTTTTGGCTGGAATGGGCATGCTCGGCCACGGGGGGAGGCGGGTCAGGATGGCTTCGTTGTTTTCACCCGCGCGCGCAACCGGCTGAGTAGGCTGTAGAGTCCAAAAAAGGCGCGGTTGACGTAGATCGTGTCCGGGGATCCGCGGCGACCCCGAAGATTTCGCATGAGCTTGTCTCGGCGATTTTCTTCGCCGAGTTCGTAGATTTCGCGAAGGAAGTTTTCATCACCAAAGTCGAAAATTTCCGCATGAAATGGTGCCGCCAAGAGACCCAGCCATTGGCGACACGAGGCCATGATTTGAGCCCGATCCGAGGCCGAATCCGTGGAGAGCAAAACATCCAGAGCTTCAAGGGCCTCGATGAGTGCTTGCTCGTCCTCGAGCAAGCCAGGATCCACAAAGCGGAATTGTTTGCTGTGAAAATCCGCAGTGATCTCCTTCGTGCAGCCAAAGTCGAGAACCCAGACCTCTCCTTTGCGCACAAGAAAGTTTCCCGGATGTGGATCCGCATGAAAGAGCCTCATCGTATGAACTTGGCGGTCATAAAAATCCCAGAGCGCCTGGCCCACCTGATCCCGTGCCTCTTGGTCGGCATTCCCATCAGCGAATTGGTCAAGCGTGATCCCTTCGATCCAATCCATAGTGAGGATCTTGCCTGAGCATATTTCGGGGTAGTAGTTTACAAATCGAATGTTTGGGATATCCCCACAAGCCGAAGCGATCTGTTCTGCCCGCGTCCGTTCTAGCAAGTAATTGGTTTCTTCGAGGAGCTTCGTTTCAATTTCGCTAATGTAGGCTGCGATGTCGCTCTCTCGCAGGCCAAGAACCTGCAAAGCGAATGGCTTAACGATCCGAAGATCGCTGCGCAAGCTCTCCGCGACACCCGGATATTGCACTTTGACGGCCAGGGTCTTTCCCCATTTTTGTGCTCGATGGACCTGACCAATGGAAGCCCCATGTATGGCCTCACGCGTGAATTCATCAAAGATCGTGAGCGGATTGCTTCCGAACTCTCGGCGAAATGTTTTTGCCACGAGGGGATATGACAGCGGGGGTGCTGAATATTGCGCTTGGGCAAATTGCTTCGCATAAGCTGTTGGCAGAAGGTTCTGGTCGATGCTGAGCATTTGGGCCAGCTTGAGGGGGCCACCCTTGAGTTCACTGAAGGTTTTGAAGATCGTCTGCGCGTTTTCTTCATCAAGCGAGGTGGATTCCTGACCAAGTGCGCGGCGACCGTAGTGCTTTAAGTAGTTTATTCCAACCTTTGCCCCGGTTCCCGCCAGACTCGCCATCCGTGTGACTGGCGTGCTTCGGATCGTGTCCTGCCCAGTCATGTCGGGCGGACAAAAACAAATTTGGCCAAGTCGAAAGCTGAATCAACCGCCTGCTTGCCGAGAAGATCAAACGCCAAGGCCACCGATTTCTCGATGAGGGCGTCAGTCCTTTCGTAGCCGGCACTGTCATCTTTGAGGTGAAAGTCGATGACAGCGCGGAAGTGGAGATAAAAAACTTCGGGGTAAGTGTTGGTGAGTGGGCCGCGACCGACAATCTCCCCTGAAGCCATGCCATGCTCAATGACAGGACCCATGAACTCTTTGAAGCCAGTCTCCAAGCCTTTCACGTGGGCTGCCCGTGAGAGGGGGCCACACTTGCCCACGCGGAGCAGAAGCAAACTTCGCCATGCCAGCGATTCCTCGCAAAAAGCAAAAAGGAACGTTAACACACGCTGGCGCGCCGAGAAGCCAATCCATTCGTCCCCGCCGCTCACCGCCTGTGCCACTCGCTGAACCATCCCCTTCCAGAGCGCACTCTCCACTGCATCAAAATTGGGAAATTCTGAAAAAAAGGAGCGCTCATCAATGCTCAAACCCTGCACAAACTTGAAAACGGTCGCGGGTGGTGCGCCATGCTCGCGGAGATGGTCAGCATAAGCACCCATGATTTGATCACGTAATTCCATAATATGCACTACGACCACCACGGAAGACGGGCGACAGAAACTTTTTCAGCACCTTTTCATTGGCCCGCATACGCTGAACCTGTTGCCCAGCTTCATTTTTAAAACTTAAGTGATGTGCATGCTTGAAATGGAGCGATTTGCCAGCAACCCTACGACTTATGACAATCAAGGATTTGGAATCACCCCTCGGTATTCGGGGTGAAGTGAATGTCGCTACAAAAAACCTGATTCGTGGAAGGTATCTGTTGGAGCGGGAATTGGGGAGGGGAGGAGCCGGAGAGGTTTCGCTGGCCTACGATCAACAACTTGAAAGATGGGTGGCGATCAAGCGCATGCACGTGGACATGGGGGCCGTTGCGGAGCGGGAAAAATTTGCGATGCGCGAGGCCAAACGTCTGGCCTGTCTTCAGCATCCCAATATTGTGACCGTTTATGACCTGGTTGAGCATGAGGGCGATTTGCTTCTCGTGATGGAACATCTTGGTGGACGCACGCTGGAGGACTTGGAAGAGCCTCTTGCCTTTGGGGATTTTGTGGAGCTTGCCCGCCAATCCTTGGTCGCCCTCTCTGCCGCTCATGACCTTGGAATGATTCACTTGGATATCAAACCCACAAACATCATGCTGGAGCGAATGGCCAGCGGTCATATCAACACCAAGTTGCTCGATTTTGGCTTGGCGACCCTGCTGGAGCAGTCCGCCTCAGAAGTCACTGATGGCGAGGAGTCCGTGCTGGGATCGGTTTTTAACATGGCTCCCGAGCAACTTTTTCGAGAACCGCTGGGCTTCTTCACGGATCTCTACTCGTTGGGGTGCACATTTTATTTTGCGCTCGCGAAGAAAGAGCCTTTTCAAGGAAAGACCGTGGAAGAGGTTATTGATGCTCATCTGCGTCATGATTCTCTACCCCTCGAAAAGTGGCGTCCTGACCTCCCAAAGGACGTGTGTCAGTGGGTCGAACGCTTGATGGCGTTGGCGCCAGCGGACCGGCCTCCCGGAGCCAAAGAGGCGCTCTCGGAGTTGCTCTCCAAACTTGCTTCACGGCGTGCGGCGGATCGTCAGACTGTTCCGTCAGATGCCGACCACAGCCCGCCTCCCGTTCTTGATCCGGCGAATGCGGCTGCGCTGAAAGCCAATCTTGGAAAGCGGGCAACTATCGAAGGACGTGTGCAAAGGGTGTGGGAAAATTTTGCCGGCACAGCCAGCTTCATCAATTTTGTGGGCGTGAGTCACCAGGCCTTCTGTTTGGTGATCGGGGCCGATTTGAAAAATTTGAACCTCGGCGAACTTCAGGCGCTGGTCGGAACTTCGATTCGGGCAACAGGTGAACTCAACGATTTTCATGGAAGCCCACAAATGGTCATTGAGTCCTCGGAGCACATTTCCAAGCTATAAATCCGGATTATTTCGCCGACGCAATTTTTACTTGTTCACAGGAGTGATCCAGACCGATTGCAGGGTGGGTTTGTTATCCAGAGGGTGGGGTAAAATCTTGAGCTTAATGGCGCTTTCGGGAAAGGGTTCATCAAAGGTGATGACCACGAGATTGGCGATTTTTGTGGAACGGTAGCGAAGGCTCGAATCGGCAGGAAGAATATCGGGGGTGTCTGCGCTTGAGGAGGGGTCAAAGACGAAATTTGCTGTGAAAATTGGCCAAGGCTCTGGCGATTCAAGGAGCAGGGTTTCTTGTTCGGACAAATTTGCAGGAAGTGCCATTCGCTTCGCTCCAACAACAACATGGGGCGTCCGGAGAGGGGCGGACTGGGGAATATAGAGCACTTGTTCCAACCCTTTGCGGAGTGGAAAACGAACTTCCGCAAAATCCACTGTCGGATAGAGACCCGCAACCGCGATGACCTTGTGATCAGTTTTATGAGTGGGGTCAAACAGGATCACGCGATCTGAAAGAAGATCTGCATCGGTTGGCATCTCTTTTGTGATCTCAAACTCCCGACCAAGATAGGCCGAGAGGAACTTTCCATAATTGGGAGAGACGACCACCGCTCCTTGAGGAAACATAATTCGGATGGCCTTGGCAGCATGTTCCCATCGCTGATCAGGCAGAAATTCGAAGTTTGCCAGAGCGGATTTGCCACTCAGAACAAAAATCCCAGCGAGAATTATCCCAAGAAGCGGGCGAAAAATTATCAACCCTGGATACGTCAGAATTTGGAAACTGATCAGGCCAACAACAAACGCAACGGGCATCGCCAAAAAGGCAGTGATCCGAATTGGGGGCGAAGCCAGCACAAGGCAGAAGAAATAAAAGCCGACAATCAGGAGTGTCGCGAGATGAAGGGACTTTGTCGTCTCAGGGCGGGAGCGAGGCAGGATCAGCGGCAACCCAAGAATGATCATCCCCACAACCAAGAGTGAAAAATCATTCATGCGCAGCAGGGGTGTTGGGATTGCCAGGGTCATGGCTTCATAAACACTGTCCAGAGACGTAAAAATCTCGCCATACTTTTCGTCATACTCCGCCGCCACTTGAAAAACAGAAGCAATCACCAGCGAGTAGAGAGCAATGATGGCAAGCAGGGTGCAGGCACCCGCAAGAAAGGTCCTTCGTGTGGGACACATCAAAAACAGAAGCAGCATGAGTCCCCCCCCAAAAACGATATAGAACGGCAGGGTCCATGCGCCCAGCGTCACCGAAATTCCAAGAACCCACAGGGACCATGTTTTGCCGTTTCGGACGTAAAGATAAGTTGCTATCAGTCCGATGAGGGCCAGAAGCGCCAGCAGACCATACCCGCGAGCCTCCAGAACCTTGGTGAGGTGTTCGGAATTGAGCGCTGGAATGGCAAAGGCCACGGCGCCGGCAAGTGGGCTTCCCAGTTTCCAAAAAAAAGCGGCGAGAAGAAGGATTGCCAATGTCACGGCCGCGAAGGACCAAAATCTTGCTCGCACAGGGTGGAGTGAACTTGAGCCGGGGGTGAGGGAGTTCAGGACGCTGAAGAAGATGTGATTTTTGGCGAGGTTGTATGTGGCTGACGCGACAAACGGTCCGCGTGCTGAGTAGGCTCGGACGGAACCGATCTCATCAACCCGCAGCGGAGCACCAGCCATGGCCGCAGCATTTTGGCCAAAATGCGCTGCGGCAGGGATGAAGATTGCCAAGGCCAGCAAAACCTCAAACCTGAGAACCCCGCGTTGATGGCTGCGCGCCCAAGCACAGAGTTTGTGATACCGTCCAACGGGATTGTCAGCCAACCAATCAGTCACGCGGGGAAGATCCTCGATGGCCCGCCAGACAAACAGGCCCAGAAGCAAAAACCCGCAAGCGCGAAGGGTCCAAGCCAGCCCGTGGGGCACGACACCAGCCACACAGAAAATGACCGCCATTAGCAAAAAAATCACGAAGGAATGCCCGCGGATTGCAAGGAAATGACGGAACAATTTTCGGAGTTTTATTATAATCATAGACGCAAAGCTGGATTGGGCTTTTCACAGAAGGCTTTCTCGGATGATAACTTGTCAAACAAAACCCGCCACAAAACGCTTGCACATGTAAGCGCATCTTCCTCCCCAATATGTGCTTAAGTCTTTCGACAATTGGTTGGGAAGATTGCCAATTGGTGAACCTGGGCAGTGAGGGGATCGAACCCCCGACCAATAGTGTGTAAGACTACCGCTCTACCGCTGAGCTAACTGCCCTAGTGCTCCCATACGTATCAGGCGTCAGCGCTCTGCACAAAGCTAAAAATCAGGCTCGCTTATTGCTTGGGCAGCCCTCTATGTTCCTGGTACATGGCCATCAAAAGTTTCAAGGATTTCGAAGCTGAAAAGTCTCCCCTAAGGATTGTCCTTCCCGTGGTTGGAGCGATTGTGATCGTCAGCGTGTTGGGATTTTTGATTTTTGGGTCCAATAAAACGCAGCCAAGCGTGGCAGAAGTCGTGGAAGCGCCAACACCAACCCCTCCCCCCAGCCCGGAACAGCTCCGTCAGATCCAGCTCACTCAACTCCGCACGGATTTGGCATGGGCGGCGACTGAGCGAGATCTCGAGAAACTGGAGACAACCGCTCTGGCCGTTCTAGAAATGGAACCAGAGGATGGGGAAGCCTGGAGTCACATGGGCCGGTTGCAGGAGAAGCGGGGGGAAACGGCGGAAGCGATCTCCTCTTTCACCAAAGCGGTGGAGTTTTCAAATGAGAAAGCTTTTAATCTCTACCTGCGCGCCAGATTATTGCGTACCCAAGGCGACCTGCCTGCCGCTGTGAAAGACCTTGAAGCAGCCGCCCAAGCCGATCCCAGCAGCGTAGGGATTGCCAACAGCCTCATGATTTTTAAAATCCAAAACGGGGGTCAGGATGAAGTTCGTTCTCTGGTTGAGGCCTACGAGCAAACTGGAATTAGCAGAAATGCCCAATTCTGGCTGCTCGGAGCTGCGGCCATCGCCATGCAGGACGGCAACTCGGTTCGTGCGACTCGCTGCCTTGAGGCCCTCAAACTCACAACCGCTGAGCCCCTATTTGCCGAATTGCTTGCCGATCCTTTTTTTGATACGTATCGACAGGAACCGGACTTGCGGGCATTTTTTTTGCATGGTTTGAATAACCAACCCTGAGATTAAAGATCCATCCTTCGAGAAAGTATGACAACGCCCCTGAAACAGTTGTTGATGGTTGGGTGTGTGGTTGTTGGGCTTTCTGGGTGTGGTCGCGAGACTCAAGATGCGGCTTTTGAGAACTGGCTCGGAAAGGAACTGGAATCGAAGGGACCTGTTAAGATCGTGTCATTGCAGTCCCTTGGGACCGCTGGCGAGAGTGAAGAATTTGGGTTTCAAGGAAAACTGGAGATCACCGAAAATCTTTATCGACGGGTGGTCCCTCAGGATGAAGGCAAATGGGAAGAACTCCGAGAGCGAGCCAAAACGGCAGGACTCAGCGCCAATGAAATCGAGATCTTTGAAGCCCCACGATTCACCGTGCAGGAACTGGTCTTCTGTGAACCTCTTGCCACTCAGGGCTCAATCATTGAGTTTTCAGGCAGGGCCATAACTCGTGTGGCCGACCCCGGAAACTATGAAATTGTTGAACTGCCGGGATTGGAAATTTTGGAGGGTGAACGTCGCCCAAAAGACGGGGTGGACATCTCCGGGGATGAAGGAAAAAAACTTCTTCTCGAAGCTGATCTCCAAAATCTTGAGGCTGTCAAAAATTACGAGGGTGCCATCACCTCAAAAAACCTCGAAGCACACTCAAAAGGTTTCAAAAAACTTTCCCTTCTTGCGACGTTTCGGCCCGGCACAAAAATAGAGGGTGTTTGGAGGATTGATGGTTCTGAAGGGGAACTGGGCATCGAATTCACAAAGCAGGACACGGAAGAAGATGGATTTCGAGTGGAGGGATTTCTTTTTGATCCGGCAGTGCCCCAATACCAAAAACCATTTAAGGGACGTGTTGTCACATCAGAGGACAACAACGACCCATTGATATTGCACTTGGCCGTGCAAGGCGAGGAGGGCGGGGTGCCCGTGCATGATGAGGTCCTGAAGGTTAGGTCCAAGGCGGAGAAAGCCGGCCTCATTAATAAAACGCTCGGTCTGTTGCTCATTCAAAGCGACTATGACTTTATTCTTAAGCCATCATCCAGTGGGGAGTTGGTTGGCAAGATTTTGGAAAACGATCAGGACACTCTGCCGACATTCTCCGCCAACCCAGTCTTCGAATTCCGACCCCGCTTTCCGCGATTTGGAAAAAAGATGGAATCAATCACCTATTCTGACAAAACGGGGACCTCGACAATTAAATCTTTTATTTCAATGCATGGATCCGAGGGCCGTCCAGTGCCCCAATCGCAGCCTCCCCTATCGAAGCCCGTGCTGCCCCACGGAGGAGTGGATAAAAGGCTCGTTCAGTTGGCGGTTGAGGCCGAGCCGATGGCCCGTGAGATATCAGAGGCTGTAGCAAGGGGCGACTCCACGGAGGCAAACAGAATCTTTCAGCAAATGGCCAGAAAATACCCCAATGCGCCACAAACCTTGGCCCTTCGTATTGCCCAAGCGAACTCCCTTGGAGATGCCAGGTCCGCTAACCAGCTCTACCAAAAATTAAAATCGTATCCGCTTCCCGAGAGCGCCAAAGAACAGGTTGAAGAGATCGGCGAAATGATCCTCAAGAAAAAATGAGGGTGGCCACGGCGATGGGCGCTTCCAAATCCGCCATTCCACAGAGCCTGATTCCCAAAAACGAGCTTCCCGCACTTTTTACTTTCCCCATCAAATATCTACTGATCTAGTAGTCATTCCTCATTATGGAACACTTGGATCAATTGGAGTCGCAAAGCGTTTATCTTCTGCGGGAAGCCTATCACAGCTTCTCGAATCTTTGCATGCCTTGGAGCATGGGAAAGGACTCCAATGTGTTGATCTGGCTTTCCAAAAAAGCCTTCTGCGGCAAGATTCCTTACCCCGTCCTTCACATCGACACCACGTATGAATTTCCTGAGATGTTGGAGTTTCGTGACTGGGCGCTCAAGCACTACGAACTCGACCTCATTGTCAAAATCAATGAGGACGCACGGGCTGGGCGAGGTGCCTACTCGGAAAGTGTGGGTTATGAAACCCATGACCCCGTGACTGTGACACACGAATTAAAAACGGTGGCCTTGCAGCAGGTCATGACAGAACGAAAATTTGATGCCTTGATCACTGGCATCCGACGCGATGAGGACCCCACGCGGGCCAAGGAGCGGTATTTTTCGCCACGCAATGCGGATTTTGAATGGGATTACAAAGACCAGCCGCCGGAGTTTTGGAATCAGTTCACAACAACGATTGAGCCCGGTGAACACATCCGTGTCCAACCCCTGCTGGATTGGACTGAGGTTGACATCTGGCGTTACATCGAGCGCGAGAAGATCCCCATTCCTCAGATGTATTTTGCCCGCGAGGCTGAGGATGGAAAAAAATACCGCTTTCGCTCATTGGGCTGCTGGCCAATCACAAAGCCCGTGCAGAGCACCGCTTCGAATATCCCGGAGATTGTGGCCGAGCTGATGACAACCCGCACGTCTGAACGCGCCGGACGGGCCCAGGACCACCACGAGCGCAATGCCATGCAAAAACTCCGCGCCAAAGGCTTCATGTGATCATGTCCACTACCGAACTTTCCATGACCGAGGCCCCCTCCGCCAACTTCGAATATTCCACATCGCAGAAACTACGTATTGTCATCGTGGGTCATGTCGATCACGGAAAGTCCACCCTCATCGGGCGGCTGTTTCATGACACCAATTCGTTGCCTGAAGGCAAAGTGGAACAGATCCGGGCGGCCAGCGAGGCCGAGGGCATGGAGTTTGAATTTGCTTTCCTGCTGGATGCGCTTTTGGAGGAACAGGCCCAGAATATCACGATTGATACCACCCAACTGCCCTTCCGAAGCGCCACGAGGGAATACGTGATCATTGATGCCCCCGGCCACAAGGAGTTTCTGAAAAATATGGTGACTGGTGCCGCTTCGGCTGATGCCGCCATCCTTCTGATTGATGCGAATGAGGGGATCCAAGAGCAATCCAAGCGTCATGCCTATCTGCTCTCCATGCTTGGAATTCGGCAGATTGTGGTTGCTGTCAACAAGATGGACCTTGTGGGATTTGATCAGGACCGTTATAACACCATCCGCTCGGAGTATTCGGAATTTCTGCTCAAACTGGGCATCACTCCCCAGCATTTTATCCCCCTCTCCGCAAAACTGGGCGAAAATATTGCGAGTTCTTCCCAACAAATGTCGTGGTTCGATGGCCCCCATATTCTTGGTGCGTTGGATGGATTTGAAGTGGCGGTTGAGCCGGAGGGAAAACCCCTTCGCTTTGTGCTCCAGGATATCTACCGTTTCGATGAACGCCGCATTCTTGCGGGGCGGATTGAGGCTGGTCGTCTGAATGTGGGGGACGAGATTGCGTTTTGGCCTGATGGCAAACGCAGCCGCGTGAAGTCGATTGAAACATGGGGCGTCGAGACACCGCCTGCTTCCGCTACCGTAGGTGAGGGCTTGGCCATCACCTTGCAGGAACAAATCTTTGTCGAGCGCGGCCAGATTGGTGGCTCTCCAAAACATGGCCCCGCGGAAGGTCGGGAAATTCATGCCAGTCTCTTTTGGTTGAGTGCCGACTCGTTGGAGTTGAACCGTCCCTTCACCCTCAAGCTCGGCACCCAAAGTGTGGAGGCCCGGGTTGTTGAGATCGTTCGGATTCTCGATTCCTCGACCCTCGAACCCATCGAAGGGGGACGCTCTGCCATTGCCAAAAATGAAGTGGCCGATGTGCGTATCCGCACGCGCAGACCCGTGGCGTTTGACCGTCATGACCACATTGGCACCACCGGTCGATTTGTTATCCTCGCTGGCAAACGCATTGGGGGAGGGGGCATCATCCGGGAAGCCGATTATGAGGCCTCACGGGATTCCGTTTCCGCCGACAACCTCACGTGGACAGTCAGTCCCGTCACCCGCGAAGCCCGCGCCGAGGCCCATGGCCACCGCGGTGTGGTCCTTTGGCTGACTGGACTTTCAGGCTCCGGCAAATCAACAATGGCCACCGCTCTCGAAGGCCACCTTCACCGACGAGGGATCGCCAGCATGATTCTTGATGGAGATAACCTTCGTCATGGCCTCTGCTCAAATCTCGGCTTCTCCAACGATGACCGCTCAGAAAATATTCGCCGCGCCGGAGAAACTGCCAAGCTGATGGCTGAGGCTGGGTTGGTTGTGATCTGCTCGCTGATTTCACCCTTCCAAGACGATCGGAACAAAGTCCGCCACATCTGCTCCCGCGACGGCATTCCCTTTGCGGAAATTTTTATCAATGCCCCCTTGGCTGTCTGTGAACAACGCGATCCCCGAGGTCTGTACAAAAAAGCCAGGTCCGGCGAGATCACCAACTTCACGGGAGTTGGTTCCCCTTACGAAGAACCGGAAAATCCGGAGCTTGTCCTCCACACTGCTGATGTCCCGCCTGAGGAATCGCTGGCCACCCTCTTCAACTACGCTACCGCCCTCTCGAAATTTCCCTCTGAAAACGCCCCGGGCCAAGGAGCCTCCGGCGAAGGAATTTAAGGGCACCTCGCAGGAGGTGCCGCTTTTGCGGCTTCAAATTTTACGCCAGGCTGATTTCGAAAAAGTCAAGGCCTGCTCCCCAATGTTTCTTTTTACAAACTTCCTTTGCCTTTTTGGCACACAAATTGCCGGATCGACAAAGCACCAATATTTTATCTAAAAGAGTAATAATATGGGATTCTTTACTGAACGCTGCCCGAATTGCGGAAAGTCAATAGCGAAGCAGGCTGAATATTGCCGACACTGCGGTTGCCCGACTGCGAATGCGTGGACCAACTGCCGATCCTGTCGGGCGTCCGTAGGAGCCGACTCCCGATTTTGCTGGAAATGTGGGAGTGAGCAAAACACGGAGGCTGCGAAAATGTTTTATGGAGACCGCTGGCATCGTTCTCCAAACGACTTTGCCGCCCGGATCGAAATCAGCAATCCCGAGGTTGTCCTTCACCATGGTCTTCAAGTGGATGATGGAACACTCGCACTGCTTTTTCAGAATGGGAAGTTCATTGGATCCTTGGAGGCGGGGTATCATACATTCGACAATTTTTTTCAGCGGCTTGCCGGGCTGGATAAAGGACGGGAGGCCCATGCCATCCTGCTGGATGCGAGGTCTGCAGAAGTGGATTTCGAACTGCATGATATTCGAACGGAGGGCCAAGTCCCCATCGACGTACGGATGCGACTGCTCTTTCAAATTAGCGACCCAAAATTGTTTGCCGACCGGCTGATACCTGCTGAAACATCAACATTCACCACGATGGATCTCGCCAACCGATTCCAGGCCGATGTGCGAGAGGCCCTCCAAATCGTGCTCGCCGGACGCAAAGCCGACGAACTCATGTGTGAGGTGCGCACACGGGAATTGATGGAAGAAGATATCGTTAACAAATTGCAGCCGGTTCTATCCACCTATGGGCTCACGATCTCGGGGGTGCGCCTCGCCGATTTTGGAGGTCAGGCCATTGAATATATCCGTGAAAAGCTTGGGGATATTGCCCGAATGAACCGTGAAGTGGAGGTTAATCGCCGTCTGAGAGATGCCCTCCGCGAAGAAAAAGTGGATGCCTTCCGGGATGAGGAACAGCTCAAGGATTATTACGAACAGGTGACTCATGAATTCGGCATCAAATCCTTCGAGCGAGAACAGGACAAAAAACGATTCGTCCAATCCGCAGATCATCGCGAGCGGCTTGATGGACTGCGCCAGGATTACGAGGCCCGCCGGGCTGAAATTCTCAACCGCCTCGACGAGCAAACCCTCCACCAGCAAAGCGAAGTCTCCTCGGTCCGGCATGAAGTGGAAAAAGGGGCCATCCGATTTGAGGAAGATGTCCGTCAACAAAAAGTCCGTTTTGGAGTCGGCCAAGAGCAGCAGGTCTCACAATCAAAAACCGATTTGGAAGTGGCACGTCAGGGCATTCAAGCCTTGAGGGAAGTCAAGGAAACCAAGTTAGAACTTCGTCGAAAAGAGGAGGAACTCAACCGCGAAGTCGAAGCCGGACAACTCCAGATGCGCGGTGACGCCAGCCTTCAGGCCCTCCTCTCCACCATGTCCGGCGAACAGGCGGACCGGCTGTTGAAATTTGCAGAACTCGAAATGCGCAAGGGCCTCTCCGCAGAACAGGCTCTCGCCTTGGTCGCCGAAAAATCCCCAGAGATTTCGCCAGCCGTCGCGGAAGCTCTCAAGGCAAAATATTCAGCACCCACTCAAGGCGGGTAACTCAGCGCAGGGAAAGCGAATGACCCCTCAAGGAACCCAGCTTGAAGTAACTCAGATCGTCAGAAGAATCTACGATGGCCTCATTTCTGCAATATTTGGCACGAGTCCTGCCGTCTGATAACGAACAACCCTCATGAGCAACGACGACCTTGATTTCGGCCAAACAATTCGCGGGTTTGCCGAGGGCCAGAAAGTTTTTGAGCGGTACACCCTTCGGCGTATTCTCGGTCGGGGTGGCATGGGCATTGTCTGGTTGGCCTGGGATGAGAAGTTGGAGCGGGACATTGCATTAAAATTTATGCCTGAGATGGTCCGCCTCGATGCCTCAGCGGTGGATGAACTCAAGCGGGAAACCCGCAAGAGCCTCTCTCTCACGCACACAAATATCGTGCGCATCTTTGACTACGTGGATGATGGTCAGAGTGCCGCCATCGCCATGGAATATATTGATGGCGCGACCCTCTCGGCACTGCGGGTGCAACAGCCGGGGCGCGTTTTTGAGGTGGAGGAATTGCATGCGTGGGTGGCCCAGATCTGCGAGGCACTAGCTTATGCCCACGAAGAGACCCGTGTCGTTCACCGGGACCTCAAGCCCGCCAATCTGATGGTGAACTCCGCAGGAAGGATCAAGGTCACGGATTTTGGAATTGCCCGCTCCATCTGTGATTCCGCAAGTCGGATGAGCATGGCCGTCGGGGGCTCCAGCGGGACCCTTGTCTATATGAGCCCGCAGCAAATGGATGGTGACGAACCCTCAGCGCTGGATGATGTTTACAGCTTTGGAGCCACACTCTACGAATTGCTGACAAGTCGCCCGCCCTTCTCGAGCGGAAATATCTATGCTCAGGTTAAAGATAAAGTCCCACCATCCCTGACAGAACGCCGGTCCGTATTGGAAGTTCAGGGCCAGCCAATTCCTGCTCATTGGGAAACGACCATTGCTGGCTGTCTGGCAAAGGACCCCAGCCAGCGTCCTCAGAGCATGCGGGAGGCGCTTCAAGGCCTGCAAGGTGTGCCTCTCGCGAGAACTCCCCAACCTCCCGCTTCGGGGGATCCCCCCATTCCTCCCGACCACCCGCCGTCGCGAAAAACACCCATGTTTGCAGGGATTGTTGGGGCGGTTTTGCTTTTGGGTGCTGCCATCTATTTTTTCGGAGTGCACCTACCCGCCGAGCGGGCACGAACGGAGGCAATTGTCAGAAAGGAAACCGAAGCCCGCAGTGCGATGGAGCAAGCTGCCTCAGAAAGAGCGAGAATCGAACGTGAAGAGGCGGCCGAAAAGGTTCGCATTGAGAGGGAGACAGCGCAGGCGGAAGCCTCACAACAGGAATTAGCGAAACGGGAAGCCCAAGAGAAGATCGATGCCAAAGCCGCCTCGGTTCGGCAGGCAATCGCCGGTGCGCAGTGGAGCATCGCCATAGAGGAGCTCGAAACATTAACCGCTTTGAACGCAGACCCGGAACTGCTTGCCAGCCTAAGGGGTGCAATCACCTCCGGGTTGCAGGCGCAGCAAGACGATTCCCGTAGCCGGATAGCATCTGTTGCCGAGGAGATTCAATCTATTATTCAGTCAGGAGGTTCGTATGGGTTTTCCTTGAACGCAAAAACCGGTATCTGCTCGATTGAACTCAAGGAATCGGCTCGTGCCATCCATGTCATCCAGCAATTCGATCCCCGCGAATTGGAAATTGCAGACGCCGTGGTCTCTCAAGTGGGTGGGGGATTCTTTAGTGGCCAATATTCTGTGGATATTCCCACCCGCCAAAATCGTGAAGTTGTGCAGATACTCAGCCCAGCCATCCCTGGTATGACAGAAGGTGGTCCAACCAAAGCCTCCGACCGGATCTTTTTCCATGCGGACGACGAGTCGCATGCTCGCTTTCTGGTTGGACGATTGAAGGTTCTTGCTCAGTTAGTGGCCGAGTCCGGAGTCCCGGTGCAGGCAAAAATCGAGACGATTGATCCGCTGCCCAACATTCCACCCCGCATGACGGATCTAAAGACAACCCCACAGGTGGTTCAGGAAGCCGGGGTTGCTCCCTTTGTGCGACGGGCTGTTATCAATGACCCCGATGGTTTTACAAACGTGCGACAAGGCAAATCTGCGTCCTCAGATATCCTCGCGAGGGTTCAGGACGGGGAGATTTTTTACACTTATCCGCAAAAGGAAAGCTGGTGGAGAATTCGCACTGCCTCGGGTGTTGTCGGATATATGCACAACTCCCGAGTTCGCCTTCAGAGGTAATACCCATATGCATCTCGTGTGATTGGCATCTCCTCATTCTTTCTGGACAACCGGTTTCGACTATCTCACCCCGGCAACATCTGATACAAATTTCGCAACCCCGTGGAAAAACATACGACTCACTCCACCTTGGACGATGGTTCCACCAATCCGTCGGCGGATCGTCCTGCTGTCGAGACGCCGGACCTTGACGATTTGGACTTTGGGCAAACGATTCGCGGATTTCAGGGGGGGCAGAAGGTTTTTGGACGTTTCACTCTTAAGCGCATCCTTGGTCGGGGTGGCATGGGGGTGGTCTGGTTGGGATGGGATGAGCGCTTGGAGGAAGACGTCGCACTCAAGTTCATGCCAGAGATGGTCCGACTTGATGATGTCGCGATCAAGGATCTGACGCGGGAAACCAGGAAGAGCCGGAGACTGACTCATAGCCACATCGTGCGCATCCATGATTTTTACGAGGATGAGGCCACGGCGGCTATTGTCATGGAGTTTGTGGACGGCTGGACCTTGTCTTCGCTGCGCCTCCATCAGCCGGGGGAGGTTTTTTCGACAGACCAACTTGGGGGATGGCTGGAGCAGTTGGCCGGAGCCCTCGGTTACGCGCACCAAGTGGGGGGCGTGGTTCACAGGGATCTAAAACCCTCCAACCTAATGATCGACAAAAACAGTCAGATCAAAATCACCGACTTTGGTATCGCGAGCAGCATCACCGATTCGGTCAGTCGCTTGTCCATCCGGGCCGGCAACAGCGGGAGTCCCCCTTACATGAGTCCGCAGCAGCTTTTGGGTGAATCGCCCCAAGTGACCGACGACATCTACAGCCTTGGCGCAACCATTTACGAATTGCTCACCGGAAAGCCGCCATTTCACCGTGGAAACATCCCCCGGCAGGTCGAATCCGTGGTGCCGCCCTCTATGACGGAGCGGCGAACCGAACTGGGCCAGACGGGTGAGCCCATTCCTGCAATCTGGGAATCCACCGTGGCAGCATGCCTCGCAAAGGACCCTTCTGCTCGACCGCAGAGCCTGCAGGATACGCTTGATCTCTTGCGAGGTCGTCCTGCCGTAACCTTGCAGCATGGTTCTATCAAAAACCTTTCGCCTTCCCCCAAACGGTTTGTTCCCACTCTGGTTGTATTAGTTCTGGCGGCAGCTTTGGCGGGTGGTTGGTATTTCGCGCTGCATTTGCCCGACCAAGCCCGCCTTCGGGAGGAAGCCCTCCTCGCTGAGGCGGAGGCACGGGAAAAATCTGTGCGTGAAGAACAAGCCCGTCAGGAAGAAATCCAGCGGGCTCAGGCCGCCAAGGAAGCCGCCGAGCAGGCCGCCAAGGCCCCGGGGATGCTGATCCTGGTCACGGAACCTCCTGGCGCGGTGATCACGGTTGATGGCGTTGAGTCGGGAACGAGTCCAGCGAACTTGCGCGATCTTGCGGTGGGTTCGCGCGCCATCACGCTTTCGCGTCCCGGCTACGAACCCTTCGAAAAGTCGATTGGCATCGCCGCCAACAGCACCACCGATCCCGGCCCAATTCCACTGCGACGCAGCATGGGTACTGCCACCATCCTATCGGAACCAGAGGGTCAGGAATATGAACTGCGAATGGTGAGTTCTCCCGTGGATGCAGAAACGATGGTGGTAAAAAAGGGAGTGACACCTTCCACTTTGTCCGACCTGCCCACTGGTACCTACGCAGCAAAAATTACCCGGCCGGGCTGGCCACAACAAACCAGCGAATTTTCCCTGGTGGCCAATCAAACCGCTCGCGTGAAGGTCGAATTCCCCGAGACCACGCGGTCCGCTCCTCCACCGGTGAACACGGTCTTCACCTTGGATGAGCTTTTCGATGCAACTCCCTACGCCCGTTACAACCGTTTTTCCCGTACCCGGATTTTACAAATCGCGCAGGAAAAACTGAAAAACGCCGGGCTCTATACAGGGGCAACAGATGGTGCTCCCGGACACGGAACTCAAACCGCCATTATCGCTTGGCAATTCCGGGAGACCCTGCCGCCAACCGGCAAACTTGACCAAGCCACCCAAGATAGCCTTGGTTTGGGAGGACTGGACGAGTCCAATCCTCCTCCGACGCCTCGCAAAGAACGTCCCGTCACGAAACCCTCCCGCCCGGCTGCCTCAACCCCAGCACCGACACCCGCCCCCACGCCTGAACCCAAAAAAGACATCTCGGTTGAAGAGTTCATGCAGAAGGCAAGAGAACTCCGTCACCAATAGCTTGACTCGCCAGTTACTAGATTACGAAAAATCACCCAAAAACATGCTTATTATGAAAACCCTGATCCGATTCCTTAGTGTCTGTGCGTTACTATCACTGGCGACCTCGTGTGCTTTCATTGATCCGAATTATCAAAAGCTCCTTCCCTTGGCGGAAACAAACCCCGATCCTGAAGCGATTGTGGGCATGTGGCACCGAAAATCTACGGACTACATCGGGGCCATTTATCGACAGAGCTACTTGTTCAACCGTGACGGCACCGGACTCCTCGCATTCCACTCATCCGATTTTCTCCTCGGAGCGACGGAACAAGATCTTCCTTTCACATGGAAATACCATGGTGGCGGTGTATGGAAATCCCGGTTCACAAATGGAGCAAGCATAGAACTGCGCCTGTCGCAAGGCAAGTTGCTAAGGAGAGAGGGCTTCACAGCATTTGATGTCCTTGAAAAAATTCCGCTGCAATAACCCCGCCTGATCCATCCTATCTTTAAAACCACCCCGTCATGCACCATATTATTTCGCACTTCGTAACCCTCCTCTCGATCACCCTCGCTTTGCTCTTCACGTCCCCGGCCCGGGCTCAGCTGAACGGTGAGGGGAAGGAATTGGCGTCTCAATTAAAAACCGCCCTCGAGCAATACAATAAGGGGATAGAATCAGAAGACAGTTCCTCCGGGCTTGGCACCTTTTTTATCAAGAGGAATCTCGTAACGGACAGCCTCAAAGCCGCGCTCAAACGTGGTGGAAGTTTTGAGGCCGATCCCTTCATTTGCGCCCAGGATGTGGTGCCGGGGTTTTTCACGAAAAAGGTTCAAATGAGAGAGGACGTCGCACGCGTCGAAGTGGGCATCAAGCAATACTCTGAGGAGGATCCCCCGATGATGGTCGTTTATGTTCTCGTCAAGGAATCGGACGGCTGGAAAATCGACGATATTGATTATTCGGAAACCAAAATGAATGGCGAGTCGCTCGGCATGTCCACTCTCAAGGAGGCCCTGCGCTGAGGGCTTATTCATAAGCTGGCGCTCAGCCACCTTCACTTGCCACTTAATTCGATGAGCAACTCCGACGACCTCGATTTCGGCCAGACGATCCGCGGCTTTGCCGAAGGGCAAAAAGTCTTCGGACGCTATATTCTGCGCAAAGTGCTAGGCCGTGGCGGCATGGGGATTGTCTGGTTGGCGTGGGATGAAAAACTGGAACGCGACATTGCATTAAAATTTATGCCTGAGATGGTCCGCCTCGATGCTTCGGCGGTGGATGAACTCAAACGCGAAACTCGAAAAAGTCTCTCTCTCACCCATGCGAATATCGTTCGCATTTTCGACTATGTGGACGATGGACAGAGTGCTGCCATCGCCATGGAATACATTGAAGGGGCGACCCTCTCTGCGCTGCGAGTGGAAAAATCTGAGCGCGTTTTTGAGGTGGAAGAGCTGCGCATTTGGGCCGCTCAGATCTGCGAAGCGCTGGCCTATGCCCATGACGAAACCCGCATCGTGCATCGCGACCTCAAACCCGCCAATCTCATGGTTACGTCCAATGGTCGTATCAAAATCACAGATTTCGGCATCGCCCGTTCGATTTGTGACTCAGCGAGCCGGATGAGCATGGCAGTCGGCAATTCCAGTGGCACGCTCGTTTACATGAGCCCGCAGCAATTGGACGGCGACAACCCCTCGGCGTTGGACGACATCTACAGCCTCGGAGCGACGTTCTACGAACTGCTCACCAGCCGACCACCATTTTTCAGCGGAAATATCCACGCCCAGGTTAAGGAAAAGGTCCCACCCCCCATGAGCGAACGCCGGGCTGCTCTTGAGGTTGTGGGACAACCCATCCCGGCGGATTGGGAGACGACAATTGCCGCCTGTATGGCCAAGTATCCGAAGCATCGCCCACAAAGCGTGCGGGAGGTGCTTCAACGATTGGAGGGATCAGGCCATCCATCAACTCCCAAACCACCGCCCAATATCGATCCACCCGGGCCAGGGTCCAAACCCGGAGGCCAGAGGACAGCAATTTTTCTTGGGATTTTTGGGGTGATTTTACTGGCAGGAGGTGCCAGCTACTATTTTGGCATCCACAGGCCCGCTGAAAATGCTTGGACTATTGAAGTGGCCAGACGCGAGACAGAGGCACGGGCGACCATTGAGGCGCAGGAGCGGCTTCGCATTGAAAAAGAAAACGCGGAGGCCGAAGCTGCCCGCCAAGTGCTCGCCGCACTGAACCGTACAAACTCTGATCAAGAAAAAGCGGAGAAAGAGAGGGGGGAGAGACTTCGCATTGAGAAGGAGGCAGCAAGCGCGGAGCATGCCAGGCTCGCTGAGGCCAGAGCCGCGCTAACCGCACAGACCCTCGCCGCCGCACGCGAAGCCCACCAGGCACGTGATTGGACTCGTGCTGAGACGTTGATTGGTAATATTCTTGCTCTGGATCCATCCAACGCCGCCGCACACCAGCTGAAGGGCGAGATCACCGCCGCAAAGCAGATTCTGGCAAGCACGCCCCCGCCAGCCGCTGCCGCGCGCCCTGCCACAAATGGCAGATGGATTTTTCCTGATTCAAGCAATCGCTACTTGAAGCCGGGGGAACTGGTGGGAATGGATAAAGACACCCTGTGGCGGGCGCGTAATGAAATTTACGTTCGCCGAGGTTACATCTTTACCTCGGAGCGAGGCCAAAAATTTGCCCGCTCTTTTGGAGCAGCTTACTCGCCGCGAATTTCCGGCGAGGAAGCAATGTCTCGAGTGTTCAATTCCTATGAAACCGCAAATGTGGAAACGATTCGGGACTACGAAAATGCACGCTAGAAAATGTCGGAATATCCATCATCTGCGGCGCTGTGGGTTGCTCGCCATCTATTGCAGTGTCCTTTTTCTGCCGGGCCTATCCATGGCCGACCTCGTCTCGCATCCCTCACCCCTCGCTGCAGAAAAGGTGTACGCCAAGGCATATCCCACCGCCTTCGAAGGGGTGGAAACAAAGCACGGACTCCTGATTTTCAATTTTCTAGGCCGGGCTTTTCTCTACGATGACCAAATCACCAAATCCGACAAGGAGGTCATGGCTGCTCCCGATTTGCAGGACACCCTTGCACAACCTTACCCACCTGGCTCAATCTCAGGCCCTCTTACACCAGAGGCAGACCCGGGCCGAATTCGCTCCCAGACTTTGATGGAGACTCTTTATGGAATGACCGAAGAGGAAGTCCGAAAAAATCTCGTGGATGTGAGGTTTTGTGGTCACAAAGTGCCTTTTAATCGTCAACAAGGTGCGGCGGCAGCACTGGAAGCCGTCGGCACAGACTTGGGCCGCATAGCCAAGGAAAACCCTGAAATAACACCTTACCTCGAAAAATTGGGTGGTTCCTACAATCGAAGGAAAATAGCCGGCACTGATCGCCTCAGTGCCCATAGCTTCGGCATTGCCATCGATTTGAACCCAGCCTTCGCCCGTTACTGGAGGTGGGATCAGAATCGTACCGATTTCCGGCCCGAAGAATTCCCCATCCAGATTGTCGAGATCTTCGAGAGGCACGGATTCATCTGGGGAGGAAAATGGTCCCACTATGACAGTATGCATTTCGAGTATCGGCCCGAACTCATTCTTCTTGCCAAGGAAAGTTCCCCCGCCGCTAACTGACAGAAATTACTATTATGCCTGACGACGACCTCGATTTCGGCCAGACGATCCGCGGCTTTGCCGAAGGGCAGAAGGTTTTCGGTCGCTACATCCTGCGCAAGGTGCTTGGCCGCGGGGGAATGGGAATCGTGTGGCTGGCGTGGGATGAAAAGCTGGAGGAAGAGATCGCTCTCAAGTTCATGCCCGAGATGGTGCGACTTGATGACGCTGGTATTCGCGAATTGAAACGCGAAACCCGTAAGAGTCTCAAACTCACCCATGCCAATATCGTGCGCATCCGGGATTTTGTGGAAGACACCAACTCCGCAGCGATCGCCATGGAATACGTGGATGGGCCAACTCTTTCTGCATTGCGATATGATCAACCCGGCGATGTGTTTTCTCCCGCGCAGTTTGCCGGATATGTTGACCAACTTGTTTCTGCTCTCACATATGCGCACGGGACCGAGGGAGTGATCCATCGGGACATCAAACCCGCCAACCTAATGGTCAACTCCCGAGGCCAGCTCAAGGTGGCGGATTTTGGGATCTCCGGCAGTGTGACCGATTCGGTCAGCCGCATGTCCATGAGAGTGGGATCCAGCGGGAGTCCGCCCTACATGAGCCCCCAGCAAGTGATGGGCGAGCTGCCCCAACCCACTGACGACATCTACAGCGTGGGTGCCACGATTTACGAGCTGCTCACCGGAAAACCGCCGTTTTACTCCGGCAATATCTACGCTCAGATCAAGGACAAGGTTCCTGCACCCATGACCCAAAGACGGGCAGAACTCGGTGTGACTGAGGGTGGCGAGATTCCTGCATTGTGGGAAGAAGCCGTCGCCCTCTGCCTTGCAAAAGACCCCGAACAACGTCCGCAAAGTGCACGGCAATTGCTCGACTGGTTGGAGGGGCGGGAAGCGATTCCAGAACCTGACGTGTCTGAAGCAATCGATGAACCGGGGGTGCCGGAAGTGCCGCCGCAGAATCCACCCCCCGAGGCGCCCGAAGTCCCTCCGGCGGGTGAAAGGAAAAATCCAAAATCCTTGCGCAAAATTTTCGGAATTGCCTCAGCGATTGGCGTCTTGCTGGCCGGTGCGGCGATCACTAATTTCTTAATCAAATCACCTACTCAAAGCCCGCCTCCAGGTGCTATCGCTCTGGGGGTGGATTCCGACGAAACCCTTGTGTTTCTGAATGAGCGTGGCGAGGTCGTCAAAAAACTGACAGAAATCGGAAAGATCTCATATATCGACAAATTTTCCGAAGGCACGGCACCGATCCGGCAGGGAGACGAAAAAACTGGGAAGTGGGGACTTATTGATACGAACGGGACCGTTGTGATCAAACCTCAATTTGATGACTTGGTCCAGATCGTGGGCGGGCGCGGCACTATCTCCCGGGGGGAAGGTTCGGATCGAAGAGTGGGATTTGTCGATCGGTCCGGGAAGATGGTTGTCGAGCCGGTTTGGAATGAAGCCAAGGACTTTCATGAGGGGCTGGCCGCCGTCCGCCAAGGCGACAAGGAAACCGGCAAATGGGGGTTTATTGACATCCACGGAAAAGTTGTCATTCCTCCCCAATGGGCGAAGGTCGGAGATTTTGGCGAAGGTCTGGCTCCCGTCCAGGTTGGAAGTGCTGAGGATGGTGAGTGGGGGTATATTGACCAATCCGACCGTATCGTCATTGAACCACAATGGAATCTCGCCTACGAGTTTAAAGAAGGGCTGGCATCAGTTAAGTTCAGTTCCAAACAATGGGGAGCCATTGACCGCTCCGGGAAAGTGGTCATCCAGCCAAAATGGGATAGCTTTCACGGTTTCAGTGAGGGATTGGCTGCTGTGGGACAAGGCGAAATCTTGAAGCGAAAAGACGGATTCATCGATAAAACCGGTCGCGTCGTGATTGAACCCGAATGGGATTTTTCCATGCCTTTTCGAAATGGCCTTGCTGAAGTCAAACAGGGGAAGGCCGGAGAAACCAAGTGGGGCCTGATCGACAGAACCGGCAAGATCGCTGTCGAGCCAGTTTGGGATAGCACTCATAACTTCACTGACACAGAATACATCCTTGTCAGAAAAAAGGTGGGCGAGTCAGACAAATACGGACTTGTTGACCGGCAGGGAAAAGTTGTCATCGAGCCCGTTTGGCAGATGGTCATTCCGCTTCCTGGGAAAAACTTGGCCCGCGTTGGCCAACCCTGATTGCGCCTTCTAATATCCTAAACTGCCTGATTTTGCGACCTGCTGCGCCAAAGCTCTGTTGTCTCAGCATCGGTTCACAAAATCCCTGTTCCCAAAATCCCTTGGCATGATTCCTAAGTTTGGATATTCCTGCATCTACCATGTCAACTCCCAACGACGACCTTGATTTCGGCCAGACGATCCGCGGCTTTGCCGAAGGGCAAAAAGTCTTCGGACGCTATGTACTGCGTCAGGTGCTTGGACGCGGTGGCATGGGGATCGTCTGGTTGGCATGGGATGAAAAACTTGAAGAGGACATCGCTCTGAAATTCATGCCCGAGATGGTGCGGCTTGACGATGTTGGGATTCAGGATCTCAAACGCGAGACCCGCAAGAGCCTCAAACTCACCCACGCAAACATCGTTCGCATCCGGGATTTTGTGGAGGACACCAACTCGGCCGGCATTGCCATGGAATATATCGATGGTCCGACACTTTCGTCCTTCCGGCTTCAGCAGCCCGGTGGTGTCTTTGCGCCCGAGCAACTGACTGAATGGGTGTGCCAATTGCTCAGAGCCTTGGAGTATGCCCATGACCACGAGGGCATTGTCCACCGCGATCTCAAGCCGGCCAACCTGATGATCAATTCCAAGGGTCAGCTCAAAATTGCCGACTTTGGAATTTCCAGCAGCGTGACCGATTCGGTGAGCCGGATGTCCATGAGAGCTGGGACAAGCGGCAGCCCGCCTTATATGAGCCCACAGCAGGTGATGGGTGACCCTCCCCAAGCCACAGACGACATCTACAGCGTGGGGGCCACGATTTATGAGCTGATCACCGGTAAGCCACCGTTCTTCCGTGGTAATATTTACGCACAGATTAAGGAGAGCGTTCCTCCGCCGATGACGCAAAGGCTGGGCGAGTTACAAGAAGGAACCGTCGAAGCGGTGCCAGAGTTTTGGGAAGTGCTTGTGGCCCGATGCTTAGCCAAGGATCCCGGGGAGCGCCCGCAAAGTGCACGGGAAATGCTCGATTGGCTGGAGGGACGGAAAGAAATGCCGGGCCTGGGCGGCGCGGTTGGTGGACCGACGGAGCCACCCAAAGAGCCGCCACCAATCATCACCGATCCCCCTCCTGAAAAGAAAAAAACGTTGGGAAAAGCATCGGCGATTGCACTGGTGGTTGCCGGGATGGTAGCCCTCCCAGTGCTTGCAGCCAGCTGGTGGTACGGCTATGAGAAGCCTCGATTAGCTGTTGTGGAATCGGAGCAACGGATGCTAGAGGCGGAACGACAAGCTCAGGAAGCAAAACGGGAAGCTACTGAACGACAGGCACGCTTGGAACAAGAGGCCAAAGAAGCGGAGGTCGCCCGCGTTGCGGAGGCAGATCGTAAAGCGAAGGAAGCACAGGCCGAGGAAGCCGAACTTAAGCAGCGTATCGACCTCCAAGCCAAAGAATCCCTCGCCCGCCGCTCTCATGAGCGAAACGCCCGCTCTCTTGAGTTGGCAGCCTCCGTAAATCTCGACCACATCACTCCCCTTTCTTTCGCGGGTAAGGTGGCCATTGTGGACGTAGGCGACGTTTTTTCAGATCTGGATGTCACGAAAACCACCGAAGCCACAATCAACGAAGCGAGAAAACTGGCAAAAACGGAATTGGATGACCGAATGGATTCTTACAAGAAGCTCACGAATGACGTCACTGAGCTACAAAAAAAGAGTGAGGATTCCTCGTTGTCAGGTTCACTTAGGGGAAAATTCCGGCAGGATTTAACTGCCAAGGTGGCGGATGCACGTCAGCTTGAGCGTGAAATACAGGAATTTCGCACAACCCGGCAAAGACAGCTTCAGGAGCAGTCTCTAAGAATGCGCAGGACCATCATTGAGGATATTGACGAAGCCATCCAAGCGGCTGCAAAGGCTTCGGGGGCTGACATCGTTCTGGATTCTGCAGGAAATTCCTTACGAAGCACGCCGGTGGTGCTATACGTCGCACCATCTGTGATAAAAAACTCCTCGTGGTCAGATCTTGTAAAATCGAGACTTAATACCAAGCAAACCGGGGCTTTTTCCTCAACCCCTCCTGTTTCCGAGGCGCTTCGCTTTGCCGTTGTGGACCTGAGCCGACTTACCGAGTCTATCCAATTGGAAAAGCTTTCTTCGAATCAGGACCCCAAACAAGCGACAGGAGAGGAGGCAGGAGACGTTGCTGAAACACGCAAGGTGCTCTTGGAGAATTTGAATAACGACCTTGGGCCAATCCTGAAACTGCTGTGCGAGCGCGCAGGAATTGACGTTGTCGTTGACTCTGGCGGTCTGGCTGCGAGTCAGGTTCCTGTGGTTTTAGCATCCCCCGGGCTGCCCGATCTAACCAACGCCTTGCTCAAGGTTTGGTGAGAGGGTGCCGACCCTCATGGAACTCCCCCAGCCTTCGGCCAGGAAATTCGGCATGAAAATTGCCCATCACTCCACGCGTGACTAACAGCCTTTCAATCGGTAGAACCCTTGTAAAAGGTTCACCATGACACACCTCAGAATCTCCCGCATCGTTGGCTTTGGCGCCAAGCCGCCGCTGGACTTTGCCACCTCCCCCGTGACGCTTGGGACGGCGGCGGGTTCCTCGATCAAATTTGATGCGGGGTTCGACCGGGGTGTGGGGCCACGTCATGCCACCATCGAGTGGAATGGGGAGGCATGGTATTTTTTGGATGGAGGCACAGCGGAAGGAAGTTGGGTTGATGGCAAGCGCCTCACAGAAGCGCACCTCTTGGAGGGGGCCACCGAAATTTCGCTGGGTGAGCGTGGCCCAAAGGTTCGAGTGGAAACCATTGCGACTGCTTCGCCAATGAGCGTGCCCGTGCCACAAGCGCCAGTTCAGAAGATTCAGGCGGAGATCTCGACCGCGAAACCCCAAGCTGAAAATCCTCCAGGGAGAGCGAGACTAGCGGTTCTTGCTGTGGCCTTGGTTCTTGTTGGCGTTGCGATCATGCTGTTTATTGTTACTCGGGGTGACAAGCGTCCGGGGTTTGACGGCGTGCTGACTGTGGCAGAGCAAGAGGAGGTTTCTTTGCCTGCTCAGGAGATGGAGGAGGACCCGCGACCTCCTGAGCCTGAGACGGTACAAACTCAGCCGTCGGAGACCCCAGTGCCCGCAACTCAGCAGACGCAGGTCAATGAGGCTCCCACGATTCCAGACTCATTGCGCCCAGCTGTCGAGGAATTGAAAAAAAATGCGTTCTACCAAGCTCTCATAGAATTTTGGACCCAAACCCCCTCGCGCTCGCCTTATGTAAAGGCCCTGCTTAAGAATGAAGACCTCTGGTTGGCAACTCAACTTCCTTGGTTGCAAAGATATCAGGACAGCGGGGGCTCCTCCACTGGACGTGGGATGGACTTTCCTGGAGCTTTTGTGCCGGAGGCCATCTACCCCGACGCGGAGATGCTTGGAATTCCTGCAGGGTCTCCCGATGTGTCAGCAGTCATTGAAAATGGCCTCGCCGAGCACCCGCCATCAGGAGACGGAGGGCGGGTCGCAACCATGGCTTCGTCCCCCTCGGTGAAACAAATTCTGCAAGCCTCCAGGCCTCCTTCCAAGTCTCGGTTGGAATCGCGTTTCCGCACCTATGCGGCCGGAGACTCCGCCCGTAGCACCGAGTCCCCCAAAGCTTATGGCCTTTTTGTTGGGATCAACGGATTTGAGGATCCCGGTGCCAATCTCGTGGGGTGCCGAAATGATGTTGGTGCCATCGCCAAGGTTCTTGGCACTCAGGGAATTTTCACAGCGAACTCAATTCGGATGCTCACTGATACCCGGAAGAACACGCCCGATTTTCCCAGCAAGTCCAATGTGATCAATGCCCTGCGAGAAACAGTCGCCAAAGCCGGACCAAATGACATCCTCTTCCTAAGTTTCTCGACCCATGGAATGTATGATCCCAATGCCAAGGATTCCTGTCTGCTGATGGCAGATATGGGGATGCTGTATGGCAAGGAAATGTCCGAAATCCTTTCCGCTGCAAAGGCCAAAAATATTGTGATCACCATGGACGCCTGCCAGACCGGAGGAATGACAGCGATTGGAAGCTCGCAATTTTCAGCGAAAGCAAAAGCATCGCCCATTCCAGAGTCGTTTTACGAAATGCTCGGATCCTCGCGCGGGCATGTGGTAATTCGAGCCTGCCGCGCCGACCAATCAACGCCTGACATCCGCGCCTTGGGACAGGGGCTGCTTTGCTCCGTTCTGTTGAGCGGATTGACCGGGGACGCGGACGCCAATGGAGATGGGATTGTGACCCTCAGCGAGTTACGAATTTATGCGACGACTGCGATCCCTTCCATTTCCAAGCGAGCAATCGAGTTGGGCTCCCAGATGTCGGAAGATCCCCTTCAGGCCACATTCACAAGCAGTTCTTTTGGGGAGGCCGGCGACCTCCCTCTCACGGTGGTTGAGCCCAAAGCCAACTAAAATTTTATGAGCGATGTTCACATCACCCGACTAAGCGGCTTTGATCGGGGCAAGCGGGTTCAATTTTCTGAGTCACCGGTGGTCCTTGGAACAGATTCTGAGTGCGCGGTGCGCTTTGATCCGAAATGGGATAAAACCGTCTCACCGCGTCATGCCATCCTACTTCTCCAAGGGGACACCTGGGCACTCATTGATCAAAGCCGCGAGGGGTGTTGGATTGATGGCCAAAAAATGTCAACTCAGCGCTCACTGGGTCCCTTAACGGAAATCGAACTGGGGCAAGGAGGTCCCAAAATCCGGGTTGAAATTCCAAAATCCACCCCTGTCGCCTCGCCTGCTGTGCGGGATATTATTCCAAAAACCATCCTTGGAGATCAGACGTCAGTCGCTCCGAGCCCGGAGTTGGAAGACCGAGCTGATCCGGGAAACAAATCCCTCATCCCCATTGGAATTGGTGTGGTGGTGCTGCTGCTTGTGGGGATCATGGCATTTCTCCTAATGCGTGGCGGGGGCTCCGATGACGCACTCGCAGAAATGGCCGACAAATATGCAGGGGCCGTTGGGGTGGTGGTGGTTTCCACGGACCGGGGTCCGGTTCCCTTTGGAACCGCATGGGCCATCGGCGACCACGTGCTTGCGACAAACTCCCATGTTGCTGACCCCGTTGGACAACTCATCGAAGCCGGGCGAAGCGTGTTTGTGGTGCTTAACAAAAACCCGGATAAAAAATTCCAGATCACCAAGGCGGTCGTTCATCCCCACTATGATCTCGAACAGGCCAACATGGAAGGTGAGAGCCACGCAGTGCCCGCATTTGATGTGGGACTATTGGTCGTGAAGGAGAAACTGCCCATTGCCTTCCCTCTGGCCCCTGATGCGGAACTCAAAAAACTTCGCTCCGGCTATCGCGTTGCGTATCTCGGATTCCCCTCCGAGGGGTTGGCCGGTGGCGGGGTCGATCCGCGTAATCCAGTCGCCACCATGCAGTCCGGCATCGTGACCGCTGTCACCGATTGGTGGCTGGGAAAGGCTGACTTCGACAAAGCACTCTTGGTCCAGCACAATCTCGGTGCAACCGGCGGAGCGAGCGGAAGCCCAATATTCAATACCAAGGGCGAAGTTGTTGCGCTCTTGTCGGCAGGCAACATCATCGGTCAAGTGCAAGTGGGTCCCGATGGTTCAACACAGATCCAGAGGGCACCATCCGCCGCCATGATCAACTTCGGTCAGCGTGCAGATTTGCTGAAGGAGTTCATTGACCAAAAATGAACTTTAGAGATACCGCCGCGTGCAAGGATTTCTCAAAACGGAAACGCTGAATAAGAGTCTGGCCGGCAACAAACTCTCGGCTGGTCGCACCAAAATCTAGATCGCTCTCGGAGTCTCATGGCATCAATGGCCTGCCCACTTATAGAGCCAGCGGTTGCCGTCGGAAGAATTTGTAAGAATCAAATCCTTTCCGACAATTTCAAAAATCGAGACACCCGGGCCTGTGGAATCAAACGCGTTAACCCCATCGGGATTAACTCCTCCAACTGTCCAGAAGTCCTGTGAGGAATACCCGGGGGGAGTGCTTCGAATCACCTGTGCACGAGAGTTGGGATCAGAATAGACATACAGCTTATTTCCCTCGCGACTGACCTTGCCGCTGTATTTTCTTTCCGTCCACGTGATCCGGTTCAAACCCCGAAATTTTCCAGTCCCAAATTGCTGGCCGGGCTTCAGTTCCATCACAACTGTCGCATCGGTGAATCCCTTTCCCGAGGGCGGCAGTTGAAAGAGAAAGTCGCCTTCCAGCTTCTTGATTCCGTCGATGGGCAACCGGTAAACGCTCCGCCACTTTCCGGTGGGAATAGCGGAGGAGTCCGCTCCCCCCTGCTGCGTGCCCGAGGTGGAGCCGGTCGTGGAACATGCGGCCAGAAGAATGGATGCGACGGGAAGGAGAAAATGGAAAAGTCTTGGGAGTTTCATCGGGAGAATTTTTGGCGTTTGAAGTTTTTGTTGATACCATCATGAGCGCTGGTGAGCGTAAGGTTCTCGCCTGACATTTGAAAAACGCTCACCCCAACTTGGCGAAGAGGACTCCGAAATCCCCCAAGAATGCCATCGCCGAGCCCTTCAAAATCTCTGAGCCCATATCCTTGGGGAGTGGACGTAGTGAGCGTTCCCAACGCTGTCGGATCCACATAAACAAAGAGTTTATTGCCCTCGCGAACAATTCGCTGCAAGGGTTGCTGGATGGTCCAAAGCACAACGTTTTGGCCAACGAATGGGGTGCGAGGACATGTTGCCGGCGGCTTCCATTGGAGGGCATGAGTGATGGCATAGTGGCCAAGTCCGTCTTGGCGGAGAACAAGCACTGATCGGATTTGCGCTGTGAATGAACCAAAGTCCCGTTTCTCAAAGCTCATGAAGGAACCGAGCGGAATCCCTCCATCAACGGATAGGCCAGTGGCCCCGGTCACATTTTCCGTGGAACCCAGATTGTAATTCGTTGAGCAGCTTACAGGGAAAAGTGCAGCTACTCCGAAAAGGAAAATCTGACAGCGTTTGAGCACAGGCACCACCCCCGCGATCCAATGACCGCAACTGAGCCTTTGCCTCAGAACTTCAGACTTTTCTGTTTTTTTCATCACGATGGTTGATGGAGTCTTGGCAGCAAATAACTTGGATGATTCCTTCAGTTTGCGTGGGCTTTTGGCTGAAGTCCCTCTTTCAGGTCAAAGTTTGCGACACCTAAATTGGTCATGGTGCTTGGGAGGTCTTCGTCGATGGGGTGGCCGTTAAAAAGCACATTCCCCTCTCTGTCCAAAATGATTGTTCTTGGGACGGAATTCACACCGAGTCTTTGAGCTATTGGGCTGGCGGAGATTTCCGCATAGGAGGGAACGCTGATGCGTCTGCGAGTGAGTTCAATTGATGCCCTTTCGATGTCTCCACCTGGCTCCCCGCCCTGACCGAGTTCGTTATTCATAGTGATCACCTTGATGCCGCTGGATCCCAGGGATTGGGAGCGGGCTTGGAGGTTGGGAAGCAATGCGATGCAGGGAGGACACCATGTGGCCCACATGCGAACATAAAGATACTTTGAATCCCCGATGATGGAACGGAGAGCTTCGCGCTTACCATCCTCATTGACCACTTCGATTTCCATATCAATCGTTTTTTCGCCGAGGGGTTGACTTTGCCCAGGCCCTTCCGAAGTCTCGCCAAGGAGAACCGCATAGTGGGCTCCATTTTTTGTGGAATTGGCCATCTGAACCCCAAGAGTGTATTGCTTTGTCTCCTCCGGCGTGAAGGTAAGCAAAGCTCGCTTTTCATTGTCCGCATCCAAAACAAGAGGCTCCCTCTTTGAGTCATCAAACAATGCAGCATCCATGTCGTAGGCATCAAGGCACCCCCCGATAAGAAAAACATAATTCCGTCCAGCCTCAAGGTTGACCCTGATCCTTTCAATGGCCCCATGCCGGAGATAGCCAATCTTCTGGCCATGAAGACTGACCCCCTTCTCAATAAGCGCATTGGACAGCGCCCCAGCTTCATCATGGGCTTGTTGGGTTGTTGCGGTAGCGCTCTGGCAGAACGCCATCGCGAGGAGGAGTGTGGCTTTTGGGGTGAATGGTGCTTTCATTGGTTTATTCCATCGGCTGTTCAAAGCTGTCTAAGCAGGAAACAGTCCATTGTTAAAGTCATTTTTGTGAAAGTCCTGCCATCTTGTTCTAAGGTCCAAGACACCGATTTTATAGAGGACTCGTGGCCTATGAAGTTGGTGAGGACTTCTTGCTGCGATGCGTTGGTTGGAAACAGGCTTTCAGACATGCTCATCTTTTCTTAATTACGTGGTTCATATTTGATTTTGCGAAAAAACGATGAAAAACCGTTTTGAGTGGGCAAAAAACGTGCCAGAGATTTCCCAGATGAAAACTTTCGGACTATTGTCGGTTATTTTTGGGAGGAGTGTGTGCATGTGATGGTGTGAATCGATGAATGGTCTGACCAAAACTTCAGGTCGTCGGAAGGTTTCATCCCAAGGCAGTCTTGTTACCGACTTCCTGTGGTGTCAAGAACCGGGCGGAATCCGAAGGTGGTCCAGCGGGCTTCCGGCTCTTCAAAGTAGCGAAAGCTGAGGCTGTACTCCCGTGTGTCTTGAGAGGCCCATGACCAGCTTCCTCCGCGAAGCACCTTCCATTTACGGCGCGGTTCGAAGCTGTCTTCGCACCACTCCCACGCATTGCCGAACATATCTTTTAATCCATAGGCGTTTGGTACAGAACTGCCCACGGGTGCCGTACCATTCAAGCGGCCTCCGATATTTCCTTGTTCCGCAGGTGCAGGCCACTCCTGCCCCCATGGGAAATTGGTATCAGCAGCATCTTTTTCTTTCGGGGAATTTCCAACTTCCCCGGTGAGACCGACGGCAAGGCTCCATTCCTCATCGGTCGGCAGGCGGTATGTCCAGTCTGGCTGGATTTTTCCCGAGTTCCTTTCGCGCGCGGTCAGCCATTCGCAGTAAGCCAGCGCGTCCCTCCAACTCACGCCTACGACCGGGTGACTTCCCAACTGAGGAAATCCAGGATCTTTCCATGAATGAGCACCAGGTGACCACGAAGATCCTTGCAGGGAATAGACGCCCTGCGTAAAATCATTGCCCGTGCTTTCAGAAAAAATCTCAAAGTCTGAGACCTTTGTTTCATACTCCGAGAAAAGCACACCCGGTGATCCTGCCGGCAGAAATCGATTGCCTTGGGAATTCACGAAGAGTTGGGTTTGGTTTGCTGCGGGGGTTGTTTTCGGGGTGGAGGCTGGAACTGTCAGCTTAGACACTCTGATCGCGTCATTTGCTGATAGCCGTTCCAAAGATCCATGCAAACCCGGCCCGAATTGAACGGTGGTTTCCGTGCCATCGCGAGTGATGACGGCTTTCCCGGCTTCCGTGTTTACATTCGGACCGCCAACCTCATCCAATGCTTTTTGCAGAGTGAGCCCTTCGGTCCATGTCACTTTGCCTGGACGTTGAACATCCCCCGCAATGAAAGCAAATTGTTCGACTGGTAAAACTGGGGAGGGCGTGGGCGATGAACGAGGTTCGACAATTTCGCTTCCCGATTTGTCGGTGTTACCTACAAACAAAGTCGCGAGCACAATAAGGACAGCCACCCCAAAAGCCCCAGCCATGATGAAGAGGGCCTTGGGTGTTTTTGCCGGGGGAACCGGCTCAGGAGTCGGCCTTTCTGGAGGACGTTCAGGTGGCGGCGGGTTCGCAACCAGCATTGTATGAACAGCCGCTTGGATCGAAACAGGGCGATCTTCGGGGTTTTTTGCCAGGCAGGATGCGATACCCAGTTCCCACGAGTCAGGAATCGGTTCCAAGCTCTCAACAGGGTGTTCCAGCAATTCCCGGCGGCGTGCTTCCAGACTTGGAGGTACTACGCTGCGCAGTTGTTCATAGATATTCCCCCGATAGAAGGGAGGTTTGCTGGTTAACAACTCGAAAACTGTGGCACCAAAGCTGTAAACATCATCCGCCACTGTGGATGCCTCACCCAGAACCTGCTGAGGGCTCATATACGGAGGGCTGCCGCTTGATCCCCTGCGGATGGAGACTCGGCTAACCGAGTCGGTGATGCTGCTGGAAATCCCAAAGTCCGTCACCCGGAGCTGACTCTTGGAATTGAGCATGAGATTTGCCGGTTTCAGGTCGCGGTGAACAATTTTCGCGGTCTCGTGGGCATAAGCAAGCGCGTCAGCAAGTTGCATAAGCAAGCCCTCCAAGTGCGAAGGCATAAAAATTTTGTTCTCTTGCTGAATGCGGATTTCGGAAAGAGTCATTCCATCCACATATTCCATGGAGATCGCAGCACTTCGCTCGTCCTCTACGTAATCATAGATGCGCACCACATTTTGGTGTGCCAAACGACGGCTCTTGCGGGTTTCTCGCTTGAGCTCATCGACCGCTGAGGCATCCATTCGCACAGCCTCAGGTAAAAATTTTAATGCGACTTCCTCGCCAAGGGACTCGTCATTAGCCAACCACACAACACCCATTCCACCCCGCCCAACAATCCGTTGCAGCGTGTATCGTCCAAAAACCTTTGCCCCTCCACAAAGCCTCGTATGGTTTGCCCAAAGTCGATTTCTGTGTTTCCACTGTTGAGATCGTCTTGTGGTGTCATTGGAAAAAGGTTTCTGGACTTAGAATGCTACCAGTTCGGTTTCAAACAATATTGCGCAGAGAACAAGGCAAATTGCATGCCGCCTGCAAAAAGTTTTGAGATTGGAGCTCTTTGCGACAATTCATCTTCCTTGTCACGAACCGGGATTTCTGGCACGCAGGTTGAAGGATTTTTTTAGATCATGGTTATTTGTCTCTCATGCAGCACATCAAATTCCCCCCGAAGTCGGTTTTGTGTCAAATGTGGTGGAAAGCTTGAGCCAGAGAAAGTGGAAACAGCTGAACTGCCACCGGAGGACCAAATGACATGTGCGGAGGGAGATCCTATGCCAAATGTTGCGGCCCCTCTCTCAACGACCTTGCCACAGGTTGAAGATTCATCGCCGTCATCGGAGTCCACTCCCTCTGAGCCTTCACCCTCCTTGCCACCGGACGTCTCCCCTCCCGCTCCCTCCTCTCCTTCTTCGGTCTCTACAGCCAAGACCCAGGTGCCGTCTGAGTCGGATTATGAGCCCATGGTGGAGGCGAGATCACTTCTTGCCTCTGATGACTGCCCGTTATCCGTGAGCCTGAATTTCAATCGGGTTTTTATCATGGAAAACCCTTCCACTTTTGAAGTCCAAGTGGAGAATGAATCCCCTCATCTCGTCGAGAATGTGGAGATTCTTTTTGAGTCCACGCGGGCATTTGGCCGCCCACTGAGCATCACATTCCGCCGACTGCCGCCAGGAAAAATATCGAAAAAGCTTCTCGAGATCGACCCACAGAGATCTGGAAACTTTGTTTTGCAAGGCACGATTATTTTGGAAACCCAAGGAGAGAGATTCTCATTCCTGGCCTCGCGGGGGCTGCGGGTAAACGCTGTCCCTGATAACAGCAACATTTCAATTAACATCAGCGATATCCAAAGCAATCGCCACAGTGCCCCCAACGCTGGCCTCGGCTTGGAGCAGGGAGATGTCCACATCAGCAACCAAGTCGATGTCTCCAAAATTTGCACGCTCAACGATCTCATTGAACTCGAACTTCCTGACAAATTTGAGCCCCTCGAATTGGAGTTTGATTATAAATTGGGATTGGGCTCCTTGACCATTGCTGCAAAAGGGCTCAAAGAGACGGTGGAAATTCCCCACCTATTCCTCACGGTTTCCCAACCGGGGACCCAACTCCG
The DNA here is from genome assembly GCA_041744075.1 of Terrimicrobiaceae bacterium. Lineage (GTDB taxonomy): Bacteria > Verrucomicrobiota > Verrucomicrobiia > Chthoniobacterales > Terrimicrobiaceae > JAJTZA01. The sequence goes on along the minus strand of JBGTLQ010000105.1, from coordinate 19,070 downwards.
ACTTGTGCAGGACTTGGACGCCAGCTTTGCTCTCACCCTGGTGGCCCGTCCGATTTTTCGACTTGGACGTGAGCGCCAGGCGGTGGATTTTGCTGCACACTTTTGGCCGAGATCCGCATCGAATGACGATCGCACAAAGCGGCTTAGCCGGGTGCAAGCGATTGCCGAGGCTGCCGGTGGTGTGATCCACGTGAAGGATAATTCCAGCGCAAATGGGGTTAATTACAATGGCGTTGCCCTCGATTCCGAAACGGGTTTGCCTCTGGAGCGTCGGGGAACCCTGTCGCTGGCCACAGAATACACTTTGGATGTCCTGCATTTCCCATCGGCGTTCGAAAAACGCCCGCCCTCAATTTCCAATCTTCGCCAGTGGAACGGGCCGGAGGAGGATTCCGCCCAGCGCCTTGGTTCCGTGCGATTTCAGCCCACAAACTCCGAACAAACCCCATACCGCTCCGTCTGGCTGCTTTCTGACGCAGCATTTGGAACCAGTCACTCGAATCCTGTCATCTTTGATTGTCAGGGCCTGTCCGAAATCCAAGGCCGATTCCTTTTCTATCGAGGTTGCTTTTGGTTGGAAAATGCCATGGACAATGGAGGCGTTTCCGTGGATGACCAAACTCTCGGTGGTCGTGTCATCGTCCCATTGGCCAGCAACCAGCGCCTCCGTCTCGGCAATGCGGTTTACCGATTGGAGGTCACTTAAAGGCTCTCGCCAAAAATATGGAAGGCAATTTGCCCGTGTCGCCGCGTAAAACTTATGTCATCGAAAGAACAGAACTCCACCAGCCATCAGTCCATGACCTCAAACGACAATCTTGATTTTGGCCAGACGATCCGAGGATTTGTGGAGGATCAATCGGTGTTTGGACGTTACACCCTGAAACACATCTTGGGCCGAGGGGGCATGGGTGTTGTGTGGCTGGCCCGGGATGATAGACTGGAGCGAGACATGGCACTCAAGTTCATGCCTGAAATGGTTCGCCTGGATGAGTCAGCCATTGACGACCTCAAACGGGAAACCCGTCGCAGCCTTGAGCTGACTCATCCCCACATCGTGCGAATTTATGACTTTGTCGAGGACGCAAAAAGTGCAGCCATCGCTATGGAATTCGTGAATGGCTGCACATTATCCGCACTAAGGATTCAGAAGCTAAACCGCGTTTTCGAGGTGGACGAACTGTATGGCACGGTTGAACAAATTACCTCGGCTCTCGAATATGCCCACGAGCATGCCCGAATCGTCCATCGTGACCTCAAGCCAACGAACCTGATGGTGGATGATCGCTCACGCATCAAGATCACGGACTTCGGTATTGCCAGGAGCATGAGCGATTCCGTGAGTCGGATCAGCGTCCTCCAGCCTGGCGCCACAAGTGGTTCACCACCCTTCATGAGTCCCCAGCAGGTGATGGGCGAACCAGCTTCCGTGAGGGACGACATCTACAGCCTAGGTGCAACGCTCTACGAATTGCTGACCAGCAAACCTCCATTTTACACCGGCAATATTTTTCGACAGATTGAGGAGGTCACGCCGCCGTCTCTCGCCGAGAGAAGACAGCAGTTGGGAATTGAGCAGGCCACCCCCATTCCCGAAGCGTGGGAGAGGACAATCGCGGCCTGTCTTGCAAAGAACCCCGCAGACCGACCCCAATCAGCCGCCGAGTTGATGAGAGAGCTGAATCCCACGATGGCACCCGTTCAAAGGCCTGTTGAGGTCATCACGAAGGAGTCCAAAAAGGAAAAGAAGCCGACACCTCTTTCCGCTTGGATCGGTCTGGCTGTTGTGGTCATGGTGGCCCTCTGTGTGGGTGGATGGGCAATTTGGCACTCTCTGGAGGAACGGCAAATGTGGGAGGTGCAAGCTCTCGTCAAAGAGGCGGATCGCTTGTACGATGAGGGACAGTGGGCCGAGGCATCCGCTCGCTACAAAAAGCTGCGCAGTCACCCCATCACCAATTCAAAAATTGCCAAGATTGAAGAAATTCAGACGGCCATTGAGGAATTGGAGAGCGCCCTCAAGCAAGGGGATTTGCCAACCGCAAAATCTGCATTGACCCGGCTCCAGGCACTGGACGTGCCTGCGCCACTTCTGGAGGGAATGGAAACGTCCATTTCCAACTTTGAGGGGACGCAATATTTGAACAGACTTCTGGCGGAGTCGCGCAAGGGATTGGACCAACAAGACTGGGAACAAGCTCGCCTCATGGCAGACATGGCTCTTGGCGTTGATCCGTCAAATGCTGATGCGACCGCTCTGAAAAAGCAGGCGCAATCCAAGCTCGACGAAATTGAGAAAAACAAGCCAGAGATCGAGTTGCTTGCTCGACAGGCCCAAAAGGCGCTGGATTGGGGCTCGCCGGAGGAGGCACGCACCCTCCTGCTCAGGGCGTTGGAACTGGATCCAAGGAACTCTCATGCCAACCAAATGTTGGAGAAAGTGCAAGCCGCCGAAAACACCTCCCGCACAGCTCCAACACCTTCCGCGAGTCTATCCTCCGCCGACATACAAGTGACAAACACTGACGAAGGCCCAATTTTAACGTTTCCATCCGGCCAACGCGTGCAAATCCCTGGCAGTGGAAAAGGCATTCTGGGCCCCACCAGCAATCCTTCCCTGCAGGCTCCGCTGGTCAGCCCTGATGGAAAGATTATTTCCATTACGAGCCAACCGGAGACTCAATCAGCCTATGCCTATCTGGTGCTGCGGGCGAGCGATGGCAGCTTTGATCCTCCCGTTGCTCTCAATCCAAAACTGGCGGGATTTAGCCTCCCTGGTGTCGCCGTGAAACAAGGCTTTCTGCGTGTGCAGCGGGTCGAGGATGGCGCAGTGATCCTGCAAAGCGCAGACCTCACCAACGTCTTGTCGGGTGATGGCGAGTTTGCACTCCTGGTGGCCGATGGCAAACCGATCTTTCCAGATGGAAAGGGGTATTTTACGGATGACACCGTCTTCTCCATGAGCTCCTATGCCTCGTTCAACACCCATTCAAAAAGACAGATCCTTCGCAGCTTGCAGCAGCGCCTGAAGGACCGTGGATACTACACTTTTCCTGTTGATGGCACGATGGGAAAAGGCACACAAGCCTCCATTATCCTATTCCAACACGCGAAAAAACTCATGCCAACCGGCTTACTTGACATGTCCACGCTCTCAGCCATCGGCCTGGACGGAATTGAGGAATCCCAACCTCTCCCTCCACAAGCAAAGAAGCCGTCGCCTCCCCCCTCCTCCAAACCCTCTCGGTCCCCCTCTCCAAAAAATGCCGACTCATACATCCGCAAGCAGTTGGGCCTTTGACTTTCCATGAAATCCACATCACAAAAATATCACCCCATGCGCCTTCTCGTCCCATTCCTGATTTCCACTGTGCTTCTGTCGGGGTGCGCCTCTTACCTTGATACAAAACACTCAGGCACCTCTCGGACATACACCGCATGGCAAGGTTCCAAGTTGGGCACAAAGAAGACCTTTCGCGGAACGATTCGCTACGGAGGCAAGGATTTTCCTGTCGAGATCGAGCAACGGCTGTCGGGTCTGACACCATCCCATGCGATCCTCGATGTTTCCTACCGGGTTGCGGGGCTGCCTGCTGGGAATGAAAAGGCATACATCTCTGCGAAAGGCTATGGCCCGCTTGGCATGGAAGCAGCGCTCACCATGCTGAAACTTGATGTCCCACCCGCCCAGCCCGGACCACATACTGTCGTTTCCGGAAGCATCGTTTCCGGCCAAAAGGAATTTTTGTCTTATGTCCCCCGGCAAAGATCATTTTCGGTGAGTGGCAAGACGGTGGTTGCCGATTTATATACCTACACAAACGTAATCAATGGAATAACCATGACTAAAATTAATGGTTGGTTTTCCCCGGAGATTCCTGGTGGATGGATCGCGTTGGAAAAGCCGTTTGTTGCCTTCGAGGAGACTTATGCACAAAGCCATCGCAAGCTTTTCGAAAGCGGGCAGTTTACATCCAAAAATATCTTCCAAATCAACCAGAGAGCTTCGCTGCGGCTGATCTCCGTGGAATAACCGTCTTCTGACCCGATGGACGATCCTGACATCCACTCATCTCTTGGCAGTGACCCGACAGTGCAGGGGAGATGGGGTGGCTTGGATGATTTGGATTACGGGCAGACAATTCGTGGTTTTGTTGCCAATCAGCAGGCCTTTGGGCGATACCAACTAAAACAGATCCTGGGCCGTGGAGGAATGGGTTTGGTTTGGTTGGCATGGGACACGCGTTTGGAGCGTGATGTTGCCCTCAAATTCATGCCCGAGATGGTGAGGCTGGATTCATTTTCCGTTGATGAACTCAAACGTGAAACGCGCAAAAGCCTGGATCTCACTCATCCGCACATCGTGCGGATTTACGACTTTGTTCAGGACTCCGAAAGTGCGGCCATCGCGATGGAATATGTGGATGGTCCCACTCTCAGTGCCCATCGATTGAGCAAACCCCGGCGTATTTTCGAGCCCGACGAGATCTTGGAATGGATGGTGCAACTCTGCGGGGCACTCGACTACGCGCATCATGACGCCAAAATTGTTCACCGGGACCTGAAACCTTCAAACGTGATGCTAACAGCCTCGGGAAAAATCAAAGTGACCGACTTTGGAATTTCCCAATCCCTGAGCGATTCGGTCAGCCGATTAAGCGTCCGATTGGGAAGTGGAACCCCGGCATATATGAGCCCTCAACAGGCGCTGGGAACACCTCCCCAACCCACAGATGACATCTACAGCATGGGGGCCACAATCTACGATCTTCTCACGGGAAAACCTCCCTTCTTCAGCGGTGATATTCTTGCCCAGGTGCGAGAGATTCATCCTCCTCCGATGCACCAGCGCCGCAGGGAATTGGGCAATTCGGAGGCAGGGCCCATTCCTAAAGCATGGGAAGAAACCGTGGCCGCCTGCCTTGCAAAACAACCGCAAGCCCGCCCTCGCAGTTTTGGTGAAGTCATTAAGCTTTTGACCGGTCACCCACCGGTGGTGCTTGCACGAAAGCCGGATGCTAAATTCCGATGGCGTGCCGTTTCCACTGGAGTGCTCCTTCTGGGAGTGTTGTTTGGTGCCTGCGCCGTCTGGTGGTTTTATATTGAAGCTCCCCGTGCCGAACAATCACGGATTGAGAAGGCAGCCCGGGTTGCGGAAAGTGAGCGTTTGGCAAGTCTTGAGAACCTCCTCACGGTGGCAGACACAGCCTTGTCCGAGAAACGCTGGGCGGACTCGCTGGCCAGCTACCAATCAGCACTCGAGCTTGATTCCGAAAACCTGCGGGCACAAAAGGGTGTCGCCGCCACGAAACAGGGAATGGAGGCGCAACACGGATTCCTTGTCTTTGAATCCCCAATCCCACCTGGATCACTCCTCATCGTCAATGGAGAAGCTCTGGGCGGACCGGAATCTTTATCCGAAAATGGAACTCTGGCTTTGAAAGAAGGCACGCATGACATCCGCCTTGTTCGGCCAAACTTTCAGCCAATTGAACAGCAAGTGACAATCACGAATGACACCCGAATCAGGTTTCAGAAACTCCAATGGATGCGTGAACATGGGAAACTGACTGTCACGACCGATCCCGAAGCGATTCGCCTTAAGCTGGTGCCTACCGCAGAGGAACCAGACCTCTCAGTGCCGGATGTTCGTTCAGGAATTGAGACCAGTATTCCGGTGGGTGCCTATGACCTTCAGGGCAGTTTGGACGGCCAAGTCTGGCGCATTATCCGCGCAGTGACGATCACCCCCAATCGCCAGACACAGGTCAACTTCACCTGGCCGCTGTCGCCTGTTACCATCAATTCGAGTCCTTCCGCCGCGGAGGTCTATCTGTTGGATCCACAAGGAGGAGAAACCCTCCTTGGCAAAACCCCGGTCGTCCAACCCATGCTTGCCGGCGCATCCCCTGCAATTTCTGTTCGCGCCCCCGGTTATCAGCCCACCGCCATGGTCGGAACCGTTGAGGAGGGCAAACCTCTCGCACTCAATGCCACTCTTCAAAAACTGCCCCCCACACAGACTCCGTCACCCTCAAAACCCAAGACTTCCAAACCTACCGCCTCCACTGCAAATCCCAAACCCTCCTCCAATCCTATTCGCCAAGGAATTGAAAACCAATACCGCCGGGGCCAAATAACCCGGGAAGAATACCTCAATGCCATTAAAAATTTATGAGAGCACACGCGACTTGCGTTCGCCCCGACAAATTGAAAAAATCCAGACTTGGCACGGAAATTGCCGGAATGTAAAGAAGTGTAAACATCTCTGATGAATCCCCTGCAAAAATTACCATTGATAGGTCTGCTCACCATTCTGGTCGGTGGAATGGCACACAGTGAACCCCCCAACCCTTTCGAGACCAAACCGGCGAAAGACACTGCACAGCAAATTCAAACGGGGGTCCAAATCACGGAGTTGGGACTGATGCGGGCTTTACTCATATTAGACGGTTCCTCGCTGGACAGCGAAAAGCTCATTGCGCAGCGTCTGAGCGAGGCAGACTTCCGGGTTTTTCCATCTGCCAAATCGGTAGGGCCCCGCCTAAGTTTCGAGGAGATCAAAGCTCTTGGCAAAGAGGCCCAGTCCGATTTGTTGGTCTATGCTGTCGCGGATACCCGTGAAAAAAAAGCGATGGGTAACTTCAAAATCTACGAGGGAGAAGCCACGGTTCAAATTTATAGTCCCGCCACTGGAGAGCTGATGGTGACTCATACGGCCCGAACGGAAGGAACACGCACCACCGATGCGCTCGCGTCCGAGCGGGGAGCCCGGGAAAAGGCCATTGATCTGGCCGTGAAGGAAGCCATCGTAAAAGCTCTCGAAAAGGCTCATAAGATCATGGTGTATCAGGCCATCCTCACCAACGTGAGGGACAACACAGATCTCCTGTTTTTTATGGAACAGATCGCAAAAATGCAGGGAATCTATCATGTCAGAAGAATTTCTTGGGACGCCAAAACCGGGGACGCCGAAATTGAGATCATCGCCTCGCCAAAGGCGGAAAGCTTCTGGCGCGCTCAGATTGAGTCCATCCCCAAGCGTCAGGTGAAAGTCGTGAAATACACAACCCGCCCACCAAAACCTTCAAATGCTTCGGGAGTGGACGCCGTCCCTTCTTGGCTTAAAAAATAAAATATCCGTCATGAGACTTATGAAATCATTTTTTCTTGTTGGTATGATGTTTGTCATCACGGGCGTGATGACTCCCTCCCAAGCGCAGACCAAGGTTTACAAATCACGGGACTTGAGCATCCCGTCCGATCTTGATGCGGAGAAAGTCAAAGATGCCGGCAATGTCGCCTTGGAGGAACTGCTAAGAGCAATGCTTGCCAAGAGCGATTTGCCCAAGAAGTTTGCGATCCTGCCCTTGGAGCGTGATGTGGACAGCGACTACTTCACCATGCAAATTCGTAATTACTTCACAAATCTTGGTGCGCAGAATGGCTATGAGCTCTACACGCGTAATGACGCTCAATGGAACCAGATTCTAGAGGAAATCCAATGGGGCGATCAGTACGGCGACACCATGGATGCGGAGACGGTTCAAAAATTTGGACGCATTCAAGGGGTTCAAGGGCTGATCATGGGACGTGTGAGCAGCATTTCCAAAGACGAAAAAGGCGAACCCGTGGTTCGCGTGACCATTCAAGCTTTCGAAGTGGAGACCGGGCGTCAATTGTGGGGCAATGAAGTCAAAGGCGTTCTGGAGCAAAAACCCACCAACGATCCTGTTTCCCCACTGATTAGCCAAGTGCCCGGTGGATGGTTTACCATTCTTGGGGTTCTCGTTGGGCTGGGACTATTGCTTGTGGTCCTGCGATTAGTCTCTTCAGCCGCCCGACCTCGTTAACCCAGTTTCTGCAAAATGCCGCATTCACCAACTATGAAAAAACTCCTTCTGATTTGCCTTGTCTGTGTCGGTTCGCCTCAGCTTTTTGCTCAGGAACGATTCACTACCGAAGAAACCGTCGTGGCCACCAAGCCTAAGCCGGTTTCCAAGCCCTCAGCCTCCTCCACATCTCGCAAAGGTCTCAAGCTGCGGGTTGGTGAGGTGGTGGAGGTCTTTGTCTTTCGGGACAAGCTTGGAACCCCACGAGAAGCCTTTTTTATTCCCTTGGAGGGCACCCGTGTTGTCCAGGTGGTCAAAGAGCGGGCGGGCAATACCGACCGATACTACTTAAAAGCTCGTGGCAAGGGGAAAACTGCGGGGGGGATTGTCTTGCGGGAATGGTTGGATGCGAAAGGCTTTAAGCCCAAAAGTGTTGGTGATGAAGTTCGCATTCAAGCCGCCTTGAAAGCCAACCCGGTTTATATCACGGTCGAGTAAGTTCTGAATATGAAAATGAATCAGGTTATCTTATCTGTCAGTGTGCTCTTCGGCCTTTGTGCCTGTGCAACCCAGACAACACACGGCCCGGTAGCATTCAGCCCGTCGGCCACCTCCACCAACCGACCCAATCCTCAGCAAATGTCTGGTCCTGTCATTGCGCCCACCCCACGGCCCACCCCGGCACCAACTCCAGATCCTTTTGCGCCGACACCAATCCCTCAGAAGCCGCAAACTCCTGGCGTCTCGCCCCTGTCACATGGGGCCGATCAACCTCTCTATCGTCGCCAATAACTGGCGCATGAATGACTGGCTGAAGCATTTGGAGAATCACGTCCTGTCTGCGGGAGCAGAATTAGACCTCGATTCCCTCAAATCAGGGGACTTGCTGCAGGTCGTGACACACCACACAACGTACACCTTCAAAATTTTGCAGAGCCGGGATGCCGAGTTGTCCACGGACCGACCTGATCGGCCCAGGGGTTTGGTGCGCATCAATGGTTGCACATTCGGGCAATCCTCCACGATCAAACCACGCCACCTTTTCTGTGGCGGTAACTTGGAATTTCAATTCAAAGGAGGCGAGTGCATACAAACCACCACGGAGATTAAGGAGATTCGCCTCGCTCGTCGAATGGGGTCATAGTTTGGTAATAACCTCAGCCAATGTCCCCCAGTTGTTCCGCACGGATGTGGTGGCTTGGCAAAGCTTTGGGGGCTGTGCATAGTGTTTTCGAAGCAGGGTTTGTAGTTCTTGGCTGCGACCCCAAAATGCATCTCTTACTTCACAAATAGCAATACCCCACCATGAGCCGTCATCAGCACCATCACCACAATCCTCACCATGAGCGCAGCCAACCCAAGAAAAAACTTCATCAGAATTGGCTGTTTATTGCAGCGGTGATCCTGATGTTGATTGCGATGGTGGTTTACGTTCTGACCCTTGACGAGAGTGTTGTGCCAGCGGATTCAGGAGAGCCGCCAATAGTGGCTCCTGCCGAAGGTTGATCCTCCGTTGATGTTGTGAAAATGCTCGCACCACTGTGAGCCCTCCCGACTTGGCAAAGTCGGTGTGGGTGTTCATCTTCTTTCTGTGGTCAAAGAACATGCAGCAAAGACGGAGGAGACAGGCTCTGAGTTTGACCGGGAAGTTCCGGGCCTCTGGCGTGCGTGTTTGATTGCGATTTGTGGTGGCGTTTTTATTGGGGTGATTGGAGCCGTTTTTCGCGCGAGTCTGGATTGGTTGGGCGTTCATTATTTGGCGATTGTTGCCTGGGCTCAGGGATGGACATGGATGGGGTGGGTTGTGCCGGTGGTGTTGGGGGCTGTGGGTGCCGGTGTGGCCCGGTGGATGGTTCGACCACAGCCTCTGGCGTCTGGTTCGGGGGTTCAGCACGTGGAAGCCATTATGCGCGGTGAGGCGGAACCGGCCTCAATTCTTGTGGTTCCCATCAAATTTTTTGGAGGCTTGATTGGCATCGGTGCCGGTCTGGCCCTGGGCCGAGAAGGGCCAACGATTCAAATGGGGGCAACCATTGGTGCGGAATTGGCCCGCCGGTTTCAGTGTGCGAAGGATGTGATGAGGGATTTGCAGGCCGCGTTGGGTGGGGCGGGGCTGGCTGTGGCTTTTAATGCTCCCGTGGGCGGGGCGCTTTTTGTTTTTGAAGAGGTGGCGCATGCCTTCCGATTACGACTAACGATTGTGACGCTCGTTGGAACTGCCACCGCGATTGCCGTGGCACGAATGATTTTGGGAGGGGCTCCCGATTTTGCGGTGGCACCCCTCCCTCAAGAAGAGCCATGGAAGTTGGTGGTTTATGCCGTTTTCGGGGGCCTCTTGGGATTGTTGGGGGTGCTTTACAATAAGACGACCCTGTTTTTTATCGACACGCTGGCACGCCTGAAGCAATGGCCCATCGAAATGCGTGCTGCTCTTGTCGGCGGCTTGGTTGGCGTTGTTGGTTGGTATGCCCCCACGCTTGTCGGGGGAGGAGATGCGATCTCTCAACAAATTCTTGCAGGTGCCGTGCCCCTGGCCACTTTGCTATTCATTTTTGTGATCCGTTGGTTGGTCGGGCCCCTGAGTTATTCTGCGGGAACACCTGGTGGGTTGTTTTCGCCGCTGCTGCTGGTGGGGGCTGCCCTGGGTGCCATTTTTGTGGCTGGGTTTAATTCACTGGCTCCTTCCGAGTATGCCCTGTCTGCTGTGGCGTTTGGTGTTGTGGGGATGGCGGCATTTTTTACAGGAATTGTGAGGGCACCCATCACCGGAATCATTCTCATCGCAGAAATGACGGCCACAACGACCATGATGATTCCTATGGTGGTGGCGGCTTTTGGAGCGATGCTGAGTGCAACTCTCGTGCGGGGGGAGCCAATTTATGACACCTTGCGAGTGAGGATGTTGGCAACGTTTCATCGTCCATGAACTCACCTCCCGACCTGATATCCAGCTCCGAAAAGTCCCGGGCGTTTATTGTCAAAAGAGGAATGGTGATTGGTCGCTCTGATGATGTGGACCTTCGCTTGGATGATGGCTCGGTGAGTCGTCGCCACGCCAAGATTGAAAATGAGGCGGGTGCCTGGGTTGTTGAGGATCTTTCTTCAAGGAGTGGCACGTATTTGAACGGGCATCTCTTTCGCCGCGAAAAGATTGTTGTCGGGGATTTGCTAGGAATTGGGCCATTCCATTTGCGGTTTGATGGCCAGTCGCTGATTCATGCGGAAGGTGCTTCGGGAGCCTCCCTCACGGCGCAAGATTTAATCACCAAGCGCGGTGGAAATCTCCTTTTAAACTCGGTCTCCCTTCGCGTGGAGCCTGGTCAGTTTGTGGGCATCCTTGGCCCCAGCGGTGCCGGCAAATCGACGCTGCTGGATGCCCTGTGCGGATTGCGTCCGGCGGATTCAGGAGAGGTCCTCGTGGATGGCATTCGGCTCTATGACAGAATGGATGATCTCCGTGAACACCTTGGGTATGTGCCGCAAGATGACATTGTGCCCGCCGATTTACCGTTGGAAGACGCCCTCATTTTTAGTGCCCGCCTCCGCTTGCCGCGAGGGACCCCCCCGGACCAGATTCGCCTTCTGGTTCAACAAACCGCAACACGGGTCGGGCTCAGCGAGCGTCTCCGCACCCCCGTCGGTAAACTCTCCGGTGGCCAACGCAAACGCGTGAGTGTGGCTGCGGAGTTGTTGGGACGCCCGCGACTCCTCTTTTTGGATGAACCCACGTCCGGCCTTGACCCCGCAACTGAGCACCGAATGATGGAAACGCTGCGAGAATTATCAGCTCATGCCTGCACAATTCTCTGCACCACACACGTGGTTCAAAATGCCCATCTCTTTGATCGACTCGTCGTGATGCAAGCAGGTCATTTGGTGTTCTTCGGTCCACCCGGAGAAGCCGCTCCGCATTTTGGCGTCAGCGAGCTTGGGGACCTCTATCGCCGACTTGAGGAACCGGTTGATTTGGAACAGGAGGCGCATCAAGCGTCCAAATACTCGGCTGCGATTGAAGAAAACCAAATCCATACTGCAGGAAAGGTATCGGCCACCTCTCAAGAGCCGCGCGGGGAGGTCCGTCAAGACCGCGCCGCCTCGCTGCCAATTCTTATCGCCCGCCAAGCCGCGATTCTCATGGCTGACCGGAAGAACCTTGCACTGCTCCTTGGTCAGCCGATTTTGATTGCCTTGCTCGTGGCGTGGGTCAGCCAAGATGCATCACTGATTCTGTTTTTTGCTTATGTGGCAACTCTGTGGTTTGGTTGCGGAAATGCCGCGCAAGAAATTGTTCGCGAGATCCCGATGTTCCGACGAGAGCGGCTGATCGGTCTCGGGCGCCCGGCCTACCTTGCCTCCAAATTTTTATCTCTCTCCGCTCTGACCATCGCCCAATCCCTCCTCATGTATGGTGTCATGCAAGCTTGCGTGGGAGGGATCGGCGGAAGCCCGATTTGGCAGATCTCGGCTTTGCTGATGACTGCACTTGCCGCCGTGGCCATCGGGCTCGCTATCTCCGCATGGGCCCGCACGGTGTTGCAGGCCGTGATGCTCGTTCCGCTGGTTCTCATCCCACAGATATTGTTTGCGGGCTTCATGCCGCCCGCTGGGGAATTCCAAGACGGACCTCTTGCTGTCTCCCATGCCATGCCGAGCGCTTCGGCCCAATCGGTCATGGATGTCTCTCTCTTCTGGAAAAAAACCATCACCGGTTCCTTGCGCGTCGATTACCCCTCCACTTTCTCCAACCTCAATCGTGACCGCTCCCTCAAAAATGGCATGGTCTTCACAAACCCCAAACCAGCGCTTTGGGGGCTGGGAGTTCTAGGAGGCTGGGTTCTTGCGGGGTTGCTCGCCGCTGGATTCTTCCTCCGAGGAAAGGAACGGGGATAGGGGAAATTCGCGAATTATCACGAAATTGTCACAATTGGGGGCTTTGTGTTTGGGAACACATTGTGAATAACTCTCCCCAACCCGAGGGTTTATGACAAATTCTTATCGCACAGGCTGGATTTCGGACGTTCATTTAGGAACACGTGGCTGCCAAGCCGAGGCCTTGTTGGATTTTCTCAAGGATGCGGAGTTTGAGACGCTCTACTTGGTTGGGGACCTCATTGATATCTGGGCCTTGCGTCGTGGAATTTATTGGCCTCAGGCTCACAATGACGTGATTCAGAAGCTCCTGCGCAAGGCGAGGAAGGGCACGGAGCTCATTTACATCATTGGAAACCATGACGAATTCCTGAGCCGATTTTTTGGAATGTATGGAGGAATTGCGATTCAAAAAAACGCCATTCACCTCTGTGCTGACGGCCGGAAGATGTTGGTCATGCACGGTCACGAGTTGGACACGGTGGTGCAAAACCTAGGCTGGCTGGCCCATGTGGGAGACATTGGATATTCGCTGTTGATGCGTTGCAATGGGTTTGTGAATTTTGTGCGACGGCTTTTCGGCAAGGGGCACTGGTCCCTGAGTGCCTATGTCAAAGCCGAGGTAAAAAATGTGGTCAGCTTCATTGGCCAATTCGAGGAAGCGGTTGTGAAGTATGCAAGGGATTTTGATGTGGATGCGGTGCTGTGCGGCCATATTCACACGGCTGCCGTTCGGGATATCGAAGGTGTCAGCTACTTCAATACGGGGGATTGGGTTGAGAGTTGCACGGCGATGGTGGAGCACTATGACGGACGGATCGAGCTCCTCAAACACACGCCTCCAAAATCCAAGCCGGAAAACTCGGAGGAAATATTTGAAGAATTGCCCATACGTGGGTCGGTCGAAGAGCTGGCAATTGCTCGAATTTTTGACAAACCGCCAATCCATGGCTAGCCTCGCGTCATGGTAAAAAAATTGCTCCACACGCGCTACCGGGTTTCGGATTTGGAAAAGACCGTTCATTTCTACAAAGAGGTTCTGGGGTTGGAGGAGGTGAGGCGCTCTGTCAGCGGTCGCGGGTCCCAGTTGGTGTTTTTTAAAGCGCCGGGCAGTGAAGAGCTCATCGAGATTTGCAAATTTGATGAGAGCGGGCCGGTGCAGGTTGGGCCGGATCTGACTCATTTGGCCTTCGAGGTGGATGATATCACGGCTTTTGCAGAGCACTCAACGAAGTTGGGTTATCCCCTCAGCGATGGCCCGCATCACTCTTCGAATGGTTCAGCCATCGCTTTTATAGATGCTCCGGAGGGATATGAAGTCGAGTTGATCCAGCCCGCCAAAAATCCCTGATTCCATTGCCTGCCGCCTTGTTTCCCCGGCAAACAATGTCATTCTGACACACCATGAGACACCCGACATTTCGAGGCGCGCTTATTGACGCGAGTGAGGTTGTCCTTGTCCAGAGAGCGGTCTCAACTGGCGGGCGGGGACAATGCGCCGACGAGCAGGCATTGGCGTGAGACGTTTCGCGAGATTGGTCCTGCAGAAACGGCTTCGGGCTCGCCGGCTTGCCGCGCCGAAGTTTGCTCCCCGGGTGATCATTTTTGATTTTGATGGAACCATTGGTGATACGATGCTGATTGGGTTGGAGATCGCGAATCTCCTTGCCGGGGAATTCGGCTACCGCAGGCTTGAGGGAGAAGATATTGCCAAAGCACGAAACATGCGGACCGTTCAACTCCTCAAGTTTTTGGAAGTCCCGACGCGCAAACTCCGAAGAATTTCCATGCGGGGAACGGCGGAACTCCACCGCAGAATGCACGAGATCCAGCCACTCCCCGGAGTTCCGGACGTGATTAGGGAACTCCATGCCCGCGGTTATCAACTCGGAATTGTTACCTCAAACACTGCGGAAAACGTCCGCATCTTCCTCAAGCAGCATAACCTCGAATATTTTGATTTTGTCCGCAGTTCCTCAAAATTGCTTGGCAAGGCCCGTGAGATTCGCAAAGCCATGAAAGAGATAGGAATTGCCAAACATGAGGTCCTTTTTGTGGGGGATGAGACACGGGATATTGAAGCCTGTCAGCAAGCAAAAATCCGCATCGCTGCCGTGGATTGGGGCTACAACACGCCCGAATCCTTGGCCCTGCTCAAGCCGGAATATCAATTTTCCAATCCTGAGGATCTTATCGCCCTCCTTCCTCCACTTCCACAACCCGAAAGCAAATCATGAATAATTCTCCCCACCTTTTTTCCATTCTTGTGTCATGAGATTGGCATCGCTCGTTGACTTTGTGGCATTGGTCTCTTAATCCTCATTAACCGCCGTTTTCTCCAGTGACACCAAACGAAGATTATATTGTCGAAATCCTGCAAGATGTGGGGCTTATCACCAGAGCTCAAGCTCTCGATGCTCGCGAACGGGCCGAAGTCGGGGGGGTGCTCAAAACCCTGATTGATGACGGGCATATCACTCAAGAGGACATAGCTCGCACTTTGGCTGCCCAGAATGGCATGGAATTTTTGGATCTTTCCACTGTTGTGCCTTCCCCTGACGTTATCGACACGATGTCCTTGGAAAATGCCCGCCGATACCGGGCCGTGCCGATTCAGCTTCGGGATGACGTGCTTATCGTGGCCATCAGTGACCCGATGGACATGGAGGCTGCGGATGCGCTGTCCTTTATCCTGAACCGCGACACCGAATACGTTTGTGCCACGCCAGACGCCATCGACAAGGCGATTGCGGATTTTTACGGCACGGGTGATTCCGAAGGCGGCGGAGAAGACGAAATGTTGATGTCCGAAGGTCTCCTCGAAGGAGAGGCTACCGAGGGCGATGCCCCCATCATCAAGATGGTGTCAATGTTGTTGCTTGAAGCCTACAACAACCGCGCGAGTGATATTCACTTGGAACCGCTTGAGAAAAAATTTCGCGTGAGATTTCGGATTGACGGGGTGCTCCAAGAGATGCCCGCTCCGCCCCGGAAACTCCACTCTGCGATTATCAGCCGCCTGAAAATCATGTCCGGCTCGATGAGTATCGCCGAAAAGCGCTTGCCCCAAGATGGCCGCATCCAAGTCAAACTCGGGCAAAAGGCCATCGATCTCCGGGTCTCCAGCATCCCCACGGTCAGCGGAGAAAGCATCGTGATGCGTATTCTGGACAAAACAGCGCTCATGCTTGGGTTGCCCGATCTTGGATTCCTCAGCGATGACCAAGCCAAGTTTGAGCGGCTGATCAATTTGCCGGATGGGATTTTGTTGGTCACCGGTCCAACCGGGTCAGGCAAAACGACCACGCTCTACGCCTGTCTCCACTACATGAACAAACCCGACCGGAAAATCATCACGGTCGAGGAGCCTGTCGAATATCAACTCAGCGGCATCAACCAAGTCCCCGTCAACTCGGACATTGGGATGTCCTTCCCAGCTGCCCTGCGTTCGATTTTGCGGCAAGCGCCAAACATTATTATGATTGGTGAGATTCGTGACATGGAGACAGCCAGTATCGCGATCAATGCCTCGCTGACCGGTCACTTGGTGCTCTCCACACTCCACACCAACGATGCACCTAGCGCCGTGGCCCGTCTCGTGGATATCGGAATCAAACCCTTTCTCGTTTCCAGTTCGGTGCGAGCCGTCATTGCTCAGCGACTCGTTCGCATGCTGTGTAAGAAGTGTCGTCAGACCAGTGAACTCTCCGAATACGAGGCCAAAGCGCTTCAGATCGATTCCCGTCAGATTTCCGAAGCCAACATCATGATGCCCCAAGGCTGCGAAGTTTGCCGTGGCAAAGGCTTCAAAGGCCGGATGGGTATTTTCGAGATTTTCCAAGTGGACGATGAAGTCCGCCACATGGTCAACAACAACGCGACCACGATCCAACTGCGCGCCAGAGCCCGCGAACTTGGCATGCGCACCCTCCGTGAGGACGGTGTCCGCAAAGTTCTTGCCGGGTCCACCACAGCGGAGGAGGTCATCACAACCACCATGAGCGACGCCGCTTAACCCCAACAATGGACGCAAAACAAGTTACAGATATTTTTTTGGAGTTGGGATGGTTGACGCCCGAAGTGGCCCAAGCTTGTATCAAAGAAACCCAGACCACGGAAAAAGCCATTGAGAAGGTGCTCGTGGACAGCGGCGTCCTCACCATTGAACAATTTTGTCAGGGGCTCGCCGAGTCGCTTGGCACGGATGCGGCGGACCTGAATGTTTTTGGTGCCACCTCGGATATCTTGCACCTGATTCCTGCCGGTCTGGCCCGCCTCCATGGGGCCCTTCCAGTCGGTGCTTCAGGTAACACAATCTACGTTTGTTTTATCGATCCTTTCGATTCGCAAGCCGCCGAGGATCTGAGATTTGCGCTCAATCGAGAAATCCAACCCATGATCGGGTGGCCGGAAAGCGTAAGAAATATCATTCGCGAACATTACGGCTCGGAAGTCACCAGCATGGAGGACGTGTTGCGGCAGTTGTCCGACAACACAGAAGTGACTCTTGCCGAGGGTGGGGAGGACGAATTTAATGCCCAGTTGGCGGCTCAAGAAGCCAACGCCGCTCCCATCATCCGCTTTGTGGATCTTATCCTCGACAAAGCGATTGCTGCCCGAGCCAGTGATATTCACTTTGAACCCTTCGAAGCGGAATTCAAAATCCGTTACCGTGTTGATGGTGCCCTCTACGAGATGGACCCGCCCCCGCGCCACCTGGCACTCCCGGTGATTTCCCGCGTGAAAGTGATGGCCAATCTGAACATCGCCGAACGCCGCCTACCCCAGGACGGACGTATCCAGCGGACCGTGGCCGGCACGCAAATCGACATGCGTGTTTCGACGCTCCCAACCGCCTTCGGGGAAAGTGTCGTGCTTCGTGTGCTTGATCGTTCCAATGTGAATCTGGAACTCGAGAGCCTCGGGATGCCGGAATACATCCACGAATACATCCTTGGTGTGATCGAGAAACCCAACGGGATCTTTATTGTTACCGGCCCCACAGGTTCAGGAAAAACCACAACGCTTTATTCCTGCCTGCGCAAGATCAACACAATCGACACCAAGTTGCTGACCGCCGAAGATCCGGTCGAATACGAAATCGATGGGATCATCCAAGTCGCCATCAACGAAAACATAGGACTCACTTTTGCCCGCATCCTTCGTGCATTTTTGCGTCAAGACCCCGACCGCATCTTGGTGGGAGAAACTCGTGACACAGAAACGGCGCAGATCGCCATCCAAGCCTCTCTCACCGGTCACTTGGTCTTCACAACGCTGCACACCAATGACTCGACCGGAGCCGTGACCCGCCTCGTCGACATGGGCGTGGAACCCTTCCTGCTCTCTGCCTCCTTGGAATGTGTGTTGGCCCAGCGTCTCATCCGAAAAATCTGTTCCGCTTGCCGCTCTCCCTACGAACCCACAGAACAAATTTTGTTGTCCCTCGGTCTCAGCCCGCATGACATCGGGGACAAAAATTTCTACTACGGCAAGGGCTGCGAGGTTTGCAATCAGACCGGTTACAAAGGCCGCAAGGGGATTTACGAGCTTCTTAAAATCTCGGACCCCATCCGGGAAATGATCAACGATCGCTCCCCGGGAGTTATCATGCGGCAAAAAGCAATCGAGCTTGGAATGATAACCCTCCGTCAGGATGGTCTCCAATCGATTTACGACGGACTCACAACCATCGAAGAAGTCGTCAAATACACCTGATCCGGTCTGCTGTTGATTGCCGATTGTTGATTTCTAAATGGTGATCGGATGCTGCCGGCACCTCGACAATCAACAATCAGAAATCGTCATTCCAAAACTGAATGAGACAATCCAGCCTGGCGAGCCACGCTAGGCCGAATCAGGTCTCTTCCGGTAAAACACCGCCGTGTGCCCAACTTGCTGGACCAATTGACTGCCAGATTTTTCTGCAAGTTCCTTTGACAACGTCTTACGCTGATCTTTGAATTCCTCAAATTTCAGTTTGACCAGGTCCGCATGACGAAATGTGTCTTCCAGCGCGGCAAGAAAACCTGGGGTCACACCATCCTTTCCAAGTCGAATGACCGGTTTGATAAGTTGGGCGCGGCTTTTCAGCGTGTTGAGCGTAGGATCTGACATGAAAACAATCACTTACCCTCTTTGGTTCCCCGACACAAGACCGAGTCCCAAACGTGTGTGATTAAAACTGGGAGAGATCAGGGAGTTGTCTCCATCTTTGGGTGCCATCAATTCGTCTTGCAATTCTTTTTGGACAAGTGGGCAGGCAAGGGACTGCCCGGCCCTAGTGCGAACGAAGTAACCATGAAAACAACCAGTGAAAGTCTGAGTCCTTCCGAGACGAGCGCCGGAAGAGCAGCCGAAGGCAACTGC
>JBGTLQ010000104.1:0-6512 GCA_041744075.1 Terrimicrobiaceae bacterium | reverse complement strand
GATGGATATCACCCTGTTTTTTGCGGGACCCGGGCGAACCGCTCTCAAAGAAATGGGGGGTCGCGACCTTTGGTGTCTGCCGTTTATTGGTCCGATTGACAAAGTGGCGGCAAGGTTTATGCGCTTTTATAATCACCGGCTCTCCATCGTGGCCCAAAAACGCAAGGCCGCTGGATGTTACGGGCGCAGAAACACGGGGTGGCAGGAAATTTATACTGGCATTGGGCCCCATTGGGGTTCCCTGCGATTTTTCTGCCGGGGTGTCTTGCGTTGGCTCGGAGCGGAGCTTCACGCAGCGCGTCTCCCTTCAAAGCCAGTGCCTGAATCCAAGCTGAAGCCCGTGACGGTGACACAGCCCGCCGCCGCCTGATGGCATATCCTTCTTTTAACGCTTTCCTCCACAGACTTGAGCAAGAGGGAGAACTTCGCCGCATCCCTGACCCCGTGGCGACGGAACTCCAAATCACCGAGTTGGCCGACCGGGAAATGAAAGCTCCAGGCGGTGGCAAGGCGCTGCTTTTTGAATATCCGACAATTCAAGGTCAGCGTTCAGCTTTTCCCGTTGCCATCAACACCATGGGCTCCCAGCGACGCATGGCCATGGCCCTTGGGTTGGAATCCGTGGAGGACCTTGCGGCGCAGATGCAATTCCTGCTCAAAGCCAAACCACCGCGCTCATTTCGCGAGGCATTCACACTTTTGAAAAATGGGATCGATGTGATCCATGCCCGGCCTAAGCACGTGCGATCTGGGCCCTGCAAAGACGTGGTCCACCGCTTTCCCGAAGGGGCCGCCGCTGCGGGGTTCTCACTGAATGATCTGCCGGTGCTTCATTGCTGGCCGAATGATGGAGGCCGCTTTATCACGTTTCCGACCGTTTATACCAAAGACCCTGACACCGGGGACCGCAATGTCGGGATGTATCGGATGCAGGTTTACGATGACACGACCGCTGGAATGCACTGGCAGGTTCACAAGGTCGGGGCGCGTCATGGCAAACGCTACTACGAACGAGGAGAACGCATGCCCGTGGCTGTGGCCATTGGCGGCGACCCAGCCTACACCTTCGCTGCGACCGCCCCGCTGCCCGACGGACTTGACGAGATTCTGTTTGCTGGTTTTGCACGAAAAAAATCTGTGGAACTCGTGAAATGTGAAACCGTCGATATCGAGGTTCCGGCAGATTCGGATTTTGTGTTGGAGGGGTATGTGCAGCCCGGCGAGGTGAGGGCGGAAGGCCCCTTCGGCGACCACACGGGCTTTTACACCAACGTTGACGACTACCCGGTTTTTCATATCACGGCCATCACCCACCGCAAAGACGCGGTTTATCCCTGCACCATTGTCGGGGTTCCTCCCATGGAAGATTTCTACATGGGAGCGGCCAGCGTGCGGGTTTTTCTGCCGGTCTTCAAAATGAATTTTCCCGAGATTGTGGATATGGCCCTGCCTGCGGAAGGCGTGTTTCACAACCTCGTCTTTGTCTCCATTCGCAAACAATATCCCTGGCAGGCCTTTAAGGTTATGCATGGCCTTTGGGGCATGGGACAAATGATGTTTGCCAAATACATCGTTGTTGTGGACGAGGACTGCGATGTCCACAACACCAGCGAGGTGCTCTTCCGGCTCTGCGCCAACACCGATCCCCAACGCGACTCCACCTTCATCAAAAACCCCAGCGACTCTCTCGACCACGCCACCACCCTACCAAATATCGGATCCCACATGGGATTCGATGCCACCCGCAAACTCCCCGGCGAAGGCTACACCCGCGGCTGGCCGGAATTGGTAAAAATGTCCCCCGAAGTCAAAGCCTGGGCCGATCGATTTTTGGGCGTTTGATCCTCAGCAATCAGCAATCCAAGATTTGTTTTGGAGATAGCAGAAACGCTGGGCGATTCAATCTCTCTGCCAATCGAAAGCTCCCGGGCAGTGAATCGGGAAAGTCCGGCCCAGAGGATTTTGATTAAAATCCTGAAAGCATCCCCTCCCCAACGAAAAAAAATCTGCTGGTGCTTGCGTGAAGGGGAGGGGTTTTGTAATTTCACCAACTTATGTCAACTGATGCTACCAGCGTGTACTCACGCAAGAATCCTTACCCTGCATCCATCACTTTGAACCAGTCGCTGACCGGGGAAGGCTCGGGAAAGGACACCCGTCACTTTGAGATCGATCTTGGGGATTCCGGGGTCACCTACGAAGTGGGGGATTCCTTGGGGGTTTTTGCGTCGAATGATCCCGAGTTAGTCGAGGCGATTTTGGCCAATCGCGGGTTTTCGGGTGACGAGGAAGTGCTGACAACCGATGGTGTGGCCACAAGCTTGCGGAAGGCACTGACTCACAACTTTGTGATCACCGAGCCCGCAAAGCAGATTCTGCAAGCCCTGGCTGAGAAAGATCCTTCTGCGGCCTTTATTACCGAACTTTTGGATCCGGCCTCCAAACCCAAGCTGGATGATTTTCTTTGGGGGCGGGATATTTTGGATTTGTTGGAGGAATTTCCTGCCGCGCAGTTCACAGCAGAGGAATTTATGAAGGTGCTGCGCAAGCTTCAACCCCGGCTCTATTCCATTGCGTCTTCTCAAAAAGCGGTGGGAACAGCTGTGCATTTGACGGTGGCCGTTGTGCGCTACACCCCGAAGGGCAAGCCCCGCATGCGCAAAGGTGTCTGCTCGACTTTTCTTGCCGAGCGGGCGGCCGAGCCGGGATCCCTGCCGGTCTTTACCCACACGGCAAAACACTTCCGGGTTCCAGAAGACCCATCTCAAGCAGTCATCATGGTGGGACCTGGCACGGGCATTGCCCCCTTCCGGGCCTTCCTGCAAGAGCGGAAAGCCACGGGAGCAACTGGAAAAAATTGGTTATTTTTTGGTGACCAACACGCCGCCACCGATTTCCTGTATCAGAGTGAATTCGAAGCCGCCCAGGCGGATGGGATTCTCCACCGCTTTGACACTGCTTTTTCGCGGGATCAGGAGTTCAAGATTTACGTCCAGCACCGCATGCTCGAAAATGCGAAGGACCTCTTTGATTGGCTGGAAAATGGGGCCATCTTTTATGTCTGCGGCGATGCCCAACGTATGGCCAAGGATGTTGATCTGGCTCTCCATCAAATCGTGGAGCAGGCTGGCGGCAAAACGCCCGAGCAGGCCAAGGAATACGTCGATGCTCTCAAAAAAGAGAAAAGGTATCGGAAGGACGTTTATTGACGTGGACAGGCTCTGTGTTTCCATGCTGACCCACTCGGCACTCCGGGAGACTTCCCTCGTGTATTGACAATGACAACACCGTTTCGCTCCGTTCATTTTCTTGGCATCTGTGGCACGGCCATGGGGGCTGTCGCTGCCGCTCTCAAAGACCGGGGCATCACGGTTACGGGACAGGACAAAAACGTCTATCCTCCCATGTCGGATTACCTCGCCTCACGAGGAATTCCAATCACGGAGGGGTTCGATCCCGCAGAGATTCCCGCAGACACCGAGTTGGTTGTGATTGGAAATGCGATGACGCGTGGGAATCCTGCCGTGGAGGCAGTGCTCAACAGCAAGCGCCTTTACCTGTCACTCCCAGAAATCCTGAAACAATTTTTTCTGAGGGGCCGTCATAATCTTGTGGTGACCGGCACGCATGGAAAAACCACAACAACCTCGCTGCTTGCATGGATCCTTGAATCTGCCGACATGGCTCCTGGCTGGTTCATTGGAGGAATTCCCGCAAACCTGGGATCTGGAGCCAATCTGCGAGACTCCAAACATTTTGTGATTGAGGGCGACGAATATGACACCGCGTTCTTTGACAAACGCAGCAAGTTTATCCACTACCTCCCAGAGTTGGTCATCATCAACAACATCGAATTTGATCACGCAGATATTTATGAAAGCCTGGAAGAAATTCAGACCAGCTTTCGGAGGTTGCTGAATATTGTCCCTTCTCAGGGCATGGTCCTCGTGAATGCCGATGATCCCAAGGCCTTGGCGGTGACCGAGACTTGCCCGGCTCCAATTGTGGAAGTGGGGTTCACGCCAAATGCTGGCAACCGGATCTTGAATCCGAGTCAGAGTCGTGAGGGGTCATCCTTTGAGCTGTTTGACACGGTTTTTACGATTCCCTTGCTTGGAGAATTCAATATCAGGAATGCGGCCATGGCGGCCTCAGCTGCCCATTTTTATGGCGTGCCTTTGGAAACCATTCAAAAGGCCCTTGCCACTTTTGAAGGGGTCAAGCGGCGTCAGGAAGTGCGCGGAGTGGTTCGAGGAATCACGATTGTGGATGATTTCGGGCATCACCCCACCGCTATCCGTGAAACACTGGCCGGACTCCGCGCCCGCTATGGAAACGCAAAGATCTGGGCGCTTTTTGAACCGCGCTCAAACACCACCCGAAGAAATATTTTTCAGGACGACCTGCCAAAAGCTTTTGCTGATGCTGACGGCGTCTTCATTTCCCAAGTTGCCAGATTGGAACAAATTGAAGCTTCCGAACGCCTGAATCCCGAAAAGGTCGTTTCTGATATCGCTGCGACCGGAAAGCCCTCGTTCTACTCGCGAGGTGCTGACGAAATCATCTCGAGCCTCCGACCGTTGGCGCAGGAGGGGGATGTTGTGGTGGTTTTCTCAAACGGGGGATTTGATGGGATTCACGAGAAATTGCTCAAGGGTCTCTGATTTCGACAAAGGAGTTGAACTGTGAATCGCTGACGCTACTCTGCGGTTCGTGAAACAAGGGATCATCGGAAAATTTGGACTGGCTGTGGTGCTCGGAACTCTCTCGCTCTTTAGTGGGGGAGGGGAGTCGCTCCGTGCTGCCGAGGCATTTATTGTCGTCGATAACCAAACCGGCCACATCCTCGCTTCCAAAAACGCTCGTCAAAAACGTCAAATCGCGAGCCTCACCAAGCTGGCAACGGCCATGGTGGTTCTCGACATGGCAGAGCTGAAAAAAATTGATCTGAACCAAGTTGTCGCCATTCCTCCTTCCGCCCTGAGCGCTGGAGGGGCAAACCCGGTGGGTTTGCAGCCAGGGGATGGCATGAGCTTGCGTGATCTCTTATATTGCGCACTGCTCGCTTCTGACAATATTGCCGCCACAGCTCTAGCCCATCATGCCGGCACACGGGTCCCCAATCCCGAAGGTCTTTCGCCCGTTGGGAATTTTGTGGTCCAGATGAACGCTCTGGCTCGTGGATTGAAGATGCGAAGAACTCTTTTTCTTAATCCCAGCGGTCTGGATTCCGGCGAAAAGTCCCCTCCGTTTTCGACAGCTGAGGACATGGCGAGACTTACCCGCCACGCTTACACCGATGGGGATATCCCCTTTTATGTTTCTCAAAAATCCCGCACGGTTCAAGTTTTCCGGGAAGGGCAGGAAATGCCCATCACGGTTAACAACACCAACGAACTGCTCGGTCAGGAAGGCATTGATGGCGTCAAAACTGGCCGCACCGCAAGAGCCGGGGATTGCTTGATTCTCAGTTCCGAACGCACACCCGAAGTTCGCAAAGCCGAATCTACCACTTATGTCACCCCTCGGCGTATCCAGATCATTATTTTGGGTTCCCCTGACAGATTTCGTGAAGGCATCGGATTGACGAGACGCGGCTGGGGCCTCTACGATGTGTGGGCACAGGGAGGACGGAAGACCGATAAATCCAAAGCCCTTTAATTCGAACTAGGAGGGAGTGACCCCCGACACACTTCTCCACAACAAAGAGAAATATATGTCAAAAACCAGAATTGGAATTCTCACAAGCGGGGGAGATTGTCCCGGACTCAATGCGGTGCTTCGAGGGGCCAGCCGTGCAGCGGAACTTCAGGGATGGGAAACTATTGGTTTCCGTGATGGCTTTGAAGGCCTACTGCCTCCAGGAGATTTTATGGTTTTGGATCGCAAAGCCACCTCAGGAATCATGCACTGGGGAGGAACCATTCTTGGAACGACCAACCGTGGCAGCTTTGTTGCCAAGGTGGGAGCTGGCGACAAGGCGAGCATCGCGCAGGACGTGATTGATCGCGCAAAAAAGACTTATGATGATCTCGGTCTCCGGGCTTTGATCACTGTGGGGGGCGACGGCTCACTTTCCACAGCGCTGCAACTTGCGGAAAATGGCATGAACGTCATCGGCGTTCCAAAAACCATCGATAATGATTTGGAGGCCACCGCGATGACATTTGGCTTCGACTCCGCCGTGGAGTGTGTGGCTGATTCGCTTGACCGTCTGCACACGACGGCTTCCAGTCACAAACGCGTGATGATTGTTGAAGTGATGGGTCGCCATGCCGGCTGGATCGCGCTTTACGGCGGGATGGCAGGCGGGGCGGATGTGATTTTGATTCCAGAAATCCCCTTTGATTTCGATAAGGTGGCTGAGGAAGTTCACCGTCGCGATCTCGCGGGATGCAAATGCACGATCATCGTTGTCGCCGAGGGCGCAAGCCCCATCGACGGAAAACAATTGCGTCACGCCACCGCCAGTGGTGAACACCGGTTGGGCGGTATTGGTGATTTGGTTGCCA
>JBGTLQ010000103.1:0-2419 GCA_041744075.1 Terrimicrobiaceae bacterium | reverse complement strand
GGGTCAGGTATCCCGGGATCGGATCGAGGGAGGAGGGGAATTCATGTGGGTTGATAGGTTCTTGCTTCATTCCTTGCTCCGACTTGAGGTTAGGATGCTGCGGCCTGAACTGTCGTTGCCATCGCCGGGTGGTGTGGACAGTGAAGTGAAACTCGTCACTATAGAACTGGCTTGCATAAGTCACCCTCGGACATTCGCGCGGCACCAGCTAATTGGGGAAGTGCCTTTCATCGATTGCCCGCACGACCGCTTCTGCGGCAGCGATTTTAATGAATCTGTAGCCAGCATCATATACGGGTTGGTCGAGGATCGCCCCATGGGTTGCTTTCCATCTTCCTGACTCCAGGTCGTCTTTCAGCCGGTTTAGCCCTGCGGCAAGATCCATTGCTGGCATGCGTGCAAAAGAGGGAATTCCATTGCGGACAACCGGATCCAGATAAATTTCGGGGTTTGCCCAACCTGAGGCCGCGAAACGATCAGTGAGATCTTGCGGCAGAGGAAACGGTATGCTGCAAGGTGGGGATGAACACTGCCCGAAGTCCAGCATCTTTGGCCCCTTGAATATCGGCAACAGGATTATCCCCAACATAGACGGCTTCACTTGCGGTCGCAACATTCCACCACACTGCCACGTGGCGAAATTTAGCAGTGATTGATCGCGGTCCAACAGTGTCTGGTCTAAATCAAAAATGACTGCCTTCATTGTGATCTTTGCATTGAGTGTCTAACTTTCCGGTAAGTCAATCGAGTAAATTCTTAATCGAGCAGGATAGCGACTTTTCAGAAACAAGGGACGCACATTGCCCAATCGCCAGGCCGTCCAACCGGGCTCCCAATAAGATGCGCAGGCTTCGTTCATCTCATGCGGCTTCCAATCATCCACTGACTCAACATCGGCTATGGCAACGACTTCCCCATCGGGGTCTTCCGTGACCCCGGCGCTGCTCAGCCGTATCTTGTTCTGAACAATGACGAGATCCCGCAAAGGAAGCGACTCAGGACTCCATTGACGAATCTCAAGAGTCCTTCTCCCCTGATCGGATTCGATCCCCAGCCGGTGCAACCACCGATAAAGCATAGTGCGGTTTCATATATTTGCCCACAGAAGGAGCATGGTTTCTCCATCGGCCATCCCCGACCAGTCTACCGAAAGGCTTTCAATACGGTCATAGATCGTTCTAATCTCATCGTGGGTCATGAACGGACGGCTGGGTGACGCGGCTTGCCAAGCGGAGTTTTGCACCTGCTGAATCTTCGACCAATCATTTTTAAGGTTTTCTCGCAGGATGATCAGAATGATTCCGGCAAGAATTTCTGCCTCAGAAATTTTATTGCCGTTGGCCTTGATCACTTCCTTGGATTTCTTTTCGCTGTCATGCCTGACTTTACCCGCGACCACATTCATTCCCTTGTAAACCGCACCGGCAGCCACGCAACCCCAGAAGCCGTAATCAACGCCCAACTCATCTTCGATCACAAAATGAATGGCGTCGTGCGGCAATGGCTTGGACGGACCATATCCGGGGATGGATACGCTAACCCCATCGTCCCGCGTCGCGACGCTGGAGTATTTATGGGAATTTATTTTAGTAAAGACGACTTTCATTATTAGGATGGCAAGAGAGCAATTATTTCATCGGCAACGGCTCTGGGGCTCTTGTTGCTGGTATCAATAATGATGATGTCCTTTTGTTTGGCCTGGTTCCTGAGGAAATCCGCCCAGTTCTTCATTTCGGCTGTTGCCAGTTCGGGTTGTTTGCGTTCGTGGATGAGTCTGCGTGATCTTATATCCCAATCACAGTCCAAAAGAACGATGGTCAACCCGGTGATTCCATGCCTGATGCAGCCGGACTTTACGAAATCTGGATTAGCCTGGCCTTCGAGAATGACAATTTCGAAACTCTGATAATCTTTGGAGATTCTCGCTGTCCATTGGTGCGTGGCCTGCTCTTGCCAACATTCCAACGAGCCTGCCTGAGCGATCATTTCTTCGCGGGAGGGAATCCCAATCGAGTCAAAGTTAAGAAACGCAAAACGACGGTGCGCCAATCGAATCTCGATGTGATTCACCACGGTGGTTTTGCCGGAACCGGAAGCCCCGGAAAGAAAAAGGAGAAAAGGCATATTAAAACCGGAGGTCCCAGACGGGAGGGGCAGCTACCCTCAAAGATTGCCCACTCTGAGTCGCTTTGTCATGGCAAAATTTGGTGCCGGATGACCGAGGATCACATTGGAGCGGGCTTCGGTCACCATGAAACCGCGCTTTTCAAAAAAGGGTTTGGCGGTGATACTGACCTCTGAAAAGAGCTGAGGCAAGCCAAGGCGGCATGCCTCCGACTCAATAGTTGAGAGCAGGGCAGACCCGATTCCTCTATTCTGAAATTCGGGATGAACATAGAAGTAATTGATGAAGCCACTC
>JBGTLQ010000102.1:0-13766 GCA_041744075.1 Terrimicrobiaceae bacterium | reverse complement strand
ATGTTGATAATCCGAGAGTTTATCAAATTGACATAGAATCAGACTTCTTCGGACAGCAGGTTTCACGCGAAGTATCTGCAACAGCCTCAGCGGTTGGAAAGGCAGTAATACCAAGTAGTGGACTGGTAAGAGAGAGCCGTAGAGTTGAGGCACTTGTTTCTGTTCCTTCTGGAGCGGAAATTCTAAATCATGAAGCAACATACAGCCATCTTGCGAACGTTAACAGCACTGACAATATTAGCATTGCGAGGACTGGACAAACGGTAAGTGCTGTCGGTCGTGCGTATGGTAATAAGCCGTGGAAAGGTAGAGGGCATGTGCACTTACATCTCAACGTCACGTACAAACAAACAATATCGTCACAAGAACCGGTAATGAGTTTACGGGTCGATACTACAATCTTGCGCGAAAAGTCACCTGCCCGAATCTCACTTTCCCAGAATTACGGAAAGCCAAAGCAAATTCGTATTGCATTGCGAAAAAAGGGCTGTACCCAAGTGCTCGACACCATTGTGATCGACTTCCCAGAAGGTAGCAATGCAACTGTAAGGGCAACATCGAGAGACGGTGGATTTAGCGCAGAAGCAAATTCTCAGTCCATTGAGATCAAAGCCATATGACTTTGGGAGTTTGGAAGTCTTTGGCTTGCGATCCGCGAGAGAGCCCCCGAACTACAGCTGATTTTGTGTTCGAAGAAGGCTAAAATCGACTGTTCATATTTTCGGTCAAAATAGTTTTCACCTCCCTGCAGACAAATACACGAAGCAATACGCCAAACAATGAATTAAATTTCGCGCATGTGCGGGCGGTAATACTCCAAGGTTCCCAGAAAATTACGCAAGAAGCAGAAAGCGAATGAAATACGGCTGTCATCAGAGCAGCTTGGAGAAACCCGATTTTAATGTCCTCCCCATATATCAAAAAGTTGCCTGCGGGCGGCCACCACACAGTATTGCAGTATTTTAACATGAGCGGCTCTGTGTTGATCGTTATTCGAACGCAGAACGGTGACAATATTATACCCAATTGTTGGTGGATAAATGGCTTAGGAATAGTGTCAAACTTGGGGAAGAAAACGGATCAGTTTACAACTAAAATAGCTTGGAATAAATTATTCCTCGGAGCAAAACTGCGTGTGGCTACCGCACAGAAAACAGTTCTATATATTTATGACTCCTCGTCTGCCGATTATCTACCTGGGATGCCGGTGGAATGGGATTGGTAGAATGGGATTGGTAATGAGAGTGTAGATGATTTTACTTCCTCAATTCCCGTAGCTCGCGAAGAATCTGGACGGAGTGTGTATCCTTTTGCAAAAATTGGACGACAAGAAGGACAATGATAATAGTGAGCGGGGCAGTCATGGTATGGTTGAGGCGTAAGTCTGGGTCGCTTGGCGAGGTTCTGACAAGGGAAAAGCGAGTAAAGAGATGGGCCGATGAGTTAAAGTGCCCAAGGGCTGCCTTCAATAACATCGGAAGTAAAGCTTGTGTAATAATGGAAGATTGAACAGCTTTTTCCAAATCAGCGTCGGATCAATTTATGGGAAAGCAACAAAAGGACGGAGAGATCCATCACTACGTTCCGCAATGGTATCAGCGGCACTTTATTTCCGACAACCGTTCGCAGAAGCTCCTTTACACCTTGAGTGTTGAGAGGGATCCCGCTGATCCGAGGAGCTTTCTTCCAAAAACGCCAACGCCAAAGCCGACCAAACACATCTTCTGTTCCGAAAATCTCTACACCATTAATATTCCTGGGATTGCCCCAAATGAAATTGAGAAGACCTTTTTCGGAAGAATTGACGATCAAGGCAAAAGAGCCTGCACCTCGCTAGCGGACTTCAATCCTGAGCGGGGGTGGAGTTTCTTCAACCCTGTCATCACCTTCCTCTGCACCCAACGATTCAGAACGCCGAGAGGCCTAAAGCTTCTTCACTATCTGGATCAAAGTATGACTCGGGAAGAAGTTCTCAGCGCAATGATTGGCTTTCAAAACCTTTATGGTGCAATCTGGGCTGAATGTATCTGGCAAGTTGCGGATGCGAGCCAATCAGCCACAAAGTTTATTTTATCGGACAACCCTGTTACCTTATACAATAGGGGGTGGGCACCTGAGTTTATTCTCGGTCCTGGAGTTGGAGAACCGGATCTCAGATGGAATGGAACGCACACATTCTTTCCGTTGAATATGCACAAGATCTTGATTCTCACGCACCTTTCATGGGTGAGGAATCCATATGGCGATTCAAAAGATATAAGGCCGAATCACAATCTAAGGAGGGACGCAATTTTTCTTCCAATGAATATTCAAACGGCAAGACATCTTGAGGAGATCGAAGTCCAGCAAATCAATTTAATCATCAAAAACAATTCCGACGGCCTAATTGCTGCGGACAACCCGACGTGGTTGTTTCCGGAGCAACACGTCACACTTTCTGACTGGTCCACATGGGGCAATGGTTATCTTCTGATGCCTGATCCGCGATCAGTGCCATTCCAAAGTCAGATGTTCCTTGGATACAAAGATGGAACATCAACATCATTCGATGAATATGGGAGAAGACCATGGGAAAAGAGTTACGGAGATGAAGAAATCAGAGAGAAAGAATCCGACTCGTTCGGTCGGTTTCAGGGAGAATATGCGCGTCTGTTTGGACCTCGCAGGAGGGGGAGGACAGCAGAGTTTGGATGCCTTGAGGAAGAGTCTGACGACCCTGACTATCATAGAGCATTGCTACAACAGGAAATTTACTACAAACAGAAAGCAGTGGAAGAGGATGAGACGGCTGGAACAAGCAAGGGGAGCCAAGCTTCCCCCTGAAGTTCCTCCACATCGATAATGTTAATTATAAAGACATTATTTGTTCACACAGAGGGAAAAGCCCTATATTATTGCAAAACGACATATATCCAGCATCTTTAGAATATGATTTTGAACAGCCGAAAGGGTCTGTCCCATAACTTATAATCTCTCCTTGCTTCAAGTTCCGCACCCGGCTTGGGTGGTGGATGACAGGGCGATTGCGATCCAGATAATTTATAGAACCGACTCCTCCGGCTGTCTCAGCCAGCGGAGTGTAAACGGCAGGAACCATATCAGAAGTTCCGAAGGGAATTGCTGGACTGGCATGGTGAATTAAGCCGTTTCCAGATGAAGCCGCAAAGAATGCCCGCGAGTGTGAAGTGGCGTGATCTGATCCGATATCAAAACAGCCAATGGGGTCGGGCCTGAATGGCGTTAAGATACGGTAGCTCTGGGATACTGCCCTTACAGGGCATAAATTCCTCTTACTCAGGACCTAGGGCGGCGCTGGCTTGCCCTGGGCTATGGGATTAAGCCCCATTTGGGGCTTATCTTAACGCCATTCGGGTCCTGCCTAAATATAGGCCCGACCGCCGTCCGCCGGGTTTCATGGTGTGATGCGGGGAGTTACAGTTTTTCAATAAGTGCGGGCAGGCGTGCTGCGAGGGTGGTGGCGAGGCGTTCCCCGCTGAGGTCGGGGGTCAGGCCATAGGTGCCGCTGAGACCGAGGCGGTGAATTTCTGCGAGATGGTTTGCGGTGGCTTCGCGGAGTTGAAGGGCTTGGAGCCCTGGGGAGGCCATGCCGCTGGATCTGTTGAATTGGAGGGCGGTTTGGCAAAGGCGGAGGAGCGGCACGGGTGACACCAAAACAGGAAAACCGGTGGGTTGATCCCATGTGCGAAGGAAATGCCATTCGTTAGGATTTAGCGAGAAAGCCAGGGAGGGACCGCGGGTGCGGGGTGGTGTGGTTATTCCGCGCTGGGGACGGCTGCGGGTCGGGCGCGGCGGTTCGCTCAGATGGCCGCTGAGTGCCATTTCCCGCAGGGGCAGGAGGATGGATCGGGTGGTGTAGCCACTGCGGCGGGCGATCTCTGTGGCGGTGGCGGGGCCGGTCGTGAGAAGGTGTAGCAGGATTTCCGCGCGGGCGCTGGTCCCGAACAGTGCCCTGAGCTTCAAACAGAGATTGGCGGCACGACGCGGATCGGGCGGCTGGCCTAGCTGGCGCAACTCCATCCGGCCACGCTGAAAGCCGTGCTGTGCAAACAGCGGATCGGCCTGGCCCCAAAAGGCGGCCTTTTCTTCCAGGCTGAGAAAGAGTGGCTCCGCCGGGAGTGCCAAGTCAGTTTTGGTGACCAGGGTCTTCCATTTGGCTTGTGGGGAATGTTCCAAAAGAACCGCTGCGATGGCGGAAAGTGCCTTGGGATCACCCAAACCGCTGCGCTGCATGTTCTGCAGACGCTGAAGGTGGATGAGGTGGCCGTATTGGCTGAGCCAGTCAAGGATTTCATCAAAGAGCCGTGCGTCGAAACGCGCCCACCGGCTACTCGCGAGCACAAGCGCCTCAGGATCAATGACATGATCCTGCCTCCCCTCCGTTCCGTTGCCGGAAATTCCGAACGAGATCCATGATCGCCAGAGCCAGTCCAGTAGCGCGGTTGTGAGTTGGGAGTTAAAGTTTGGCGGAAACATGGGGATATCCAAGCTGAGCGAGTGCGTCCTTCACAAGGAGAGGAAATGCCTCGCTTGCATCTTGGGTCAGCACCCAGCGGGCTGCTGCGAGCATTTCGTCGTCGGTGGGGGCCAGTTTCATGAGATCGGACGTGTGGCGCCCCGGCCCCTGATCCATGGCGGCAAAGAGCTTCAAATGGATGAGATCAAAACGATCCGCGTAATGAATGATCAAACGGGGGCCGTAATCGCGACGGATGAGACGGGAGAGAAAGCCTTCAGGTAGTCCGGCTAATACCTGATCCGCCGGTCCGGCGTTCAACCAACCATGAGGGAGATCCAGGGCGGCGCCAACCTCGTCAACAACGCGGACAAGCATGGCGGAAAGTGGACGGGGATCGACCAGCCCCGAATCCGGATCCACTCCGGCAAGCACATCCACGTCCTTCGTGGTGCGCTGCACCAAACCGAGTGCCAGCAGGGCGGACCCGCCGCAAACGACAAGAGTTTCCGTCGGGGCATCAAGGTGCTCCAAGCGCTCCGCGGTGAGACGGAGGGCCTGTTCGAGCAATGCTTGAGAGAGGCGTGGCATTAGTTTGGATACTTTATTGCATTAAAATGGATGTATAAAACACCATTAATGGAGCTCTGTCAAGAGCCCGCGGTGGAACCTATGGAAGGGATCTTTCGCAACATCCTCTTGTTCCCATTTGTCGAGGGAGAAAGGCATGTTCATGATCGGTGGTTTATTGCTTCTCCGATTCAACCGGAGTGCGAAGATCATTTCGGCCGGGGAGCAGGGGGAGTTCTTGGCCATTGTGCAGGAATGTGCCGGAGATTCCATCGGGAAGCGTGATCGTTGATTTTAAAAAGTCTCCCTCCACTTGGTAGTTGACCTCAATAAATCCGCGGGGGTGAACCAGTCGTCCATTGGCTGACTTCATGTCACCGAGTTGAGGGCGAATTTCGGCGGTGGCGAAGCCCAATGATGAAGGACGGACGCCAAGGATGGAGGCATAGTAGTGGTAGAGGGGATGGGCGCCCCAGGCATGACAATCCGAGCACGAGTCACCGGGTTTTTCGAACGTGGTTTTGAAGCCCCGGCTTTTGAGTTGAAACCACAATTCCATCCGCTTCATCAGGGCGTCCATTCGCCCAAGCTTCCGGCAGGCCTCAAAGTAATAGTGAGAAAAATAGATTGTTGTTCGCTCGAGATCCTTGGAGCGGAGCATATTTTCCATCAGGCGCGATTCGGTCGCCTCGCTCAGCTGTCCGCTAAGAATGGCAAGGCATTGGGCATGTTCGGACCAGCAGGTTTTGGAGAGGTTGTCGGCAAACAGCCCCCGCTCCTCGTCGCAAAAAACTCGCGTGAGATTTTGCGCGAGTGTCGCAGCAAGGCGTCGGTTTCGCTCAGCCAGCGCGTCTTCCCCAAGCCACTCTTCGACTTGGAAACAGCCAATGGGGTCGGGCCTATTTTTTAAATGTCGAATGTGCATCGAATGAGACAATGCATGTATATTCTTGAAACAGGGGCGAGGCCTTTAGGAACAAACGCCAGTTTTTTTGAGTGAACTGAAGCTCCCGCCCAGCAATTCCTGTGAACGGTATTCCGGCGGCAGCGTGTAAATAGAAGATGGCAGGTTGGAGTAGGCCGATCAGTGTTCATCGGTGTCGATCAGTGGTTGGCTCCTTCTGATTCAGGCGATTCCCGGCCTTCCTCAATCCGTGTACTCCGTGTCATTTGACGGCGGTATTTGAGTAAATTAGTGGCCGTCCATCTCCGGCTTCGCCTACGGTTGTGGTTTATTGCTGCTCCGATTCAACCGGGGTGCGGAGATCGTTTCGACCGGGGAGCAGAGGGAGTTCCTGGC
This sequence comes from Terrimicrobiaceae bacterium, assembly GCA_041744075.1. Taxonomy (GTDB): domain Bacteria; phylum Verrucomicrobiota; class Verrucomicrobiia; order Chthoniobacterales; family Terrimicrobiaceae; genus JAJTZA01. The sequence goes on along the minus strand of JBGTLQ010000102.1, from coordinate 7,422 downwards.
CATTGTGCAGGAATGTGCCGGAGATTCCGTCGGGGAGAGTGATTGTTGATTTCAGAATGTCCCCCTCCACTTGGTAGTTGACCTCAATAAATCCCCGAGGATGAACCAGTCGTCCATTGGCTGATTTCATATCGCCGAGTTGAGGACGAATTTCGGCAGTGGCGAAGCCCATGGAGGAAGGACGCACCCCGAGGATGGAGGCATAGTAGTGGTAGAGGGGATGGGCTCCCCAGGCGTGACAATCCGAGCGTGAGTCACCGGGTTTTTCGAAGGTGGTTTTGAAGCCCCGGCTTTTGAGTTGAAACCATATCTCCATGCGCTTCATCAGGGCGTCCATTCGTCCAAGCTTCCGGCAGGCCTCGAAGTAATAATGAGAAAAGTAGATTGTGGTTCGCTCGATGTTTTCAGAGCGGAGCATATTTTCCATCAGGCGCGATTCGGTCGCCTCGCTCAGCTGTCCGCTAAGAATGGCAAGGCATTGGGCATGTTCGGACCAGCAGGTTTTGGAGAGGTTGTCGGCAAACAGCCCGCGCTCCTCGTCCCAAAAAACCGCATTAAGATTTTGCGCGAGTGTCGCGGCCAGGCTTCGGTTCCGCTCAGCCAGTGCGTCTTCTCCAAGCCACTCCTCGACTTGGGCCGCAAGTCCAAGCACGTGCGCCAGTTGCCACCCTTGAACGCTGTTAATGCTGCGCTCCCCATCGGGGGGACAACCCCAAAACCAATTCGGAACCCAATCCATGAAATTCCATCCCTCGGGAGGATCAAGCACCCCATCGGAGTTCAAGTGTTGGAGGAAGTATTCAAGGACGGATCGGCAAAAGGGCATGGTTCGCTTGACCAAATCGAGCTCTTCCCGCCAAAGAGCAAGGTCATGGACCATCGCAACCCACCACAGGGAAAACGGCGCAATCAGAGACATGCTGTTGCTCGGGTAGCGGGCTTGAGTCAGCCCCCGGGGGATGCGGGAAATATCAAAAAGATGAACCGCTTTGGCCGGCAGCCGTGCGTCCCGCTGCATCGCGTAGTGGGTGAGCACTTCAAGTCGCGTGTCGCCGACATACATCAACTGCTCGTAGTAAGGGCAATCGAAGTAGGTCTCATGTGTGCAGCTCTGCATGGCTCGCACCATCATCGGAAGACACTCTTCCAACTCCGTGTTCTCAAACATGAAGTGGCTTTCCATTTCGAGCGGATAACGGGTTTCAAAAATGAGAAGCCCCTCTACGGTCAGTTCCTGCTCTGTCGTCTGAATCACCAACTCAAGGTACCGGCCGGCCTGCCACCAGAGCGGTCGGAACTCCCGACACGTTCCCCCATCCGGTCGGAAAATGTCTCCATAACCGATAAAATATTTCCCATCGATCTCATCACGGTTTCCCTTGCTGTCACCATCCTTGCGGTAATCACTGACGCTATCTGGAGCGTAAAAAAGTGACTCCGCCCACAGCAACCGCACAAAGCCATCGCGACCGCCGCTCACCGTGATCTGAGGGTAGGCACAGTAATAGTTTTCCAAATCAATGATGACGCGTTCGACAGTGTTTGGCGGAATGGTTACGCGGGAACCGTGTTTCAAAAGCTTGTCCCATCGACCGCAAGCTGCGGCGTCATTCTCCGCCTCAAAAATTTGGACCGGCCGCGTGTTGATATCTGTGACAACTTTTGCGTAGCGGGCGGCCCCGATCTGACGCGGCTCATCCAGCATGGGAGGGAGTGTTGCCGGATAAAGCAAGTGCACGTCCTGACAAAGATTAGCCTGCGGTCCACTTTTTGCTCGCTCGCCAGATCTGGCAGGAAGCCATCCTTCCCCTTCTCCGCGTTCGTACCCCCATGGGAATTGTGCGCCGTCGATATCCACATTGTGACCAACGCCAAAATTATGAACCGCCGGCGTGTAGTCGAACTCACCAAAAACCATCACGTCCCATGCCGCCACCCCGGTTCCCAGTTCCGCAAGATATTCCGCTTTGTCAGGTGCCAAAAGAAACCCGGGAGCAACACTCATCTGCGCCGTTGGTGCCAATTTTTTACCCATCGACCAAACGCGTGCCACTATCACATGACTGCCGGGCTCCAGGTTAAGGTCATAGGTCTCAAAATACCACCAATCCGGGGCTCCGCGTTCCGGCCCCCTCCCCAGCCGAACCCCATCAAGATAGAGCTCGTAACGTTCATCGGCGCTGACATGTATGCGAACCACCGCCTTCTCTCCCAGTGTGAACTCTCGACGATAAGCCGACACCAATGGCGGGACGGGCGAGTCCGGGTGGTTGATCCAGCAGCATGGCCAACTTCCCCGATCCCAATGGGTCAGGGGGGAAGAATCAGCGAATGGAAGTTCTTTGATTAAGACTCTCATGGATGGTTTTTGAGGAAGACAAGCGGATTTTAGCAGAGATTACTGACAGGTGACCCCATGATGGTGGGATTGAGAAGTAGTGGGGGAAATTTCACAAAGTCAGATCTTCCCGCACAGAAGGGGTAAATCCCCAAACAAGCAAACACATACCATGCCGCCATTTCGCCGTTGTCTTCATCGCCGGGAAAATGTTTCGGAGAATACAATTCCTTGGCGACACGATGCACCCAATGGGCCGTCTTCTCCGGCTCACCCGCCAAGGAGTAAAGGAATAGGAAATTGTGAACCGGTTGGTTGCTGTGCGCGTATTGACCAAATCCTGCCAAGGCCATCTCGGTCATTTCGTGAATTTCTCCGCTGTAAGTCCCCGTTTCAAAGTGTGGGGCTGTGGACAACATGGCGTCGAGCTTGCGGCACAGCAGCGCATTGGAACCAAACAAACTTGCCAGTCCCTCGGGATCATGGGGCACATGGAAGCTGTGTTGCCAGGGGCCGCCTTCGATATAGGAACCACCCCATTGGAATTCCCGAAAGGATTCCCATCCGCCATCCGCACGGCGGCCACGCATAAAACCCGTCGAGGCATCAAAGATGTTTCGATAAAACTGTGTGCGAGGTTTGAGAAGATTTGCCTCTTTTGTTCGTCCAAGATAGGTGGCCACCTGAGCGACACAAAAATCGTCATAGGCATAATCCAGCGTGCTGGAAACCCCATAGCGAAATTGGTCACAAGGCACATAGCCCAAACGAGTGTAATCATTCAAACCGCGTCGGCCGAAGCAACCGTCCTCACTCTCCTCCGTGGCGTCACGCCACAGGTAAGTGAAGGCCTCCTCCACGTTCCAGTCGGTGATTCCTCGGGCAACCGCATCGGCAACCACGGCATCAAAATGGGTGCCAATCATACAGTCCCGGAGCCCCGGGCTCGGCCACTTTGGCGACCATCCCGATTCCCGGCAAGCCGCCAGCCACCCCTCAAGGATCAAGCGAAGTTTGTCAGGATACACCAGCGCAAGCAACGGGTAGACGGTTCGGAAGGTGTCCCAAAAGCCATTGTCGGCGCAGAGGCTTCCAACGTGAACGGCTCCATCATACGGACTGTGATGCACCGTCTCGCCCTGGCTGTTGATCTCGTCCATGAAGCGCGGGAAAAGCAGACAGCGATAGAGACAGGAATACAGCATCTGCTCTTCATGCTCCTCGCGCGCGTCAAATTGGATGCGACCCAGCAAGTCATTCCAAACCTCGGCTCCCGCCGCTATCAATTCGGCCAAGCTTTTTCCGCGAAGCTCTCTCGCGAGGCTCTCCAAGGCATGGTCCTCGTCAATAAATGAGGCCGCCAATCGCATTTCCACACGTTCGATATGACGGGGAAACGTCACCACACCACCATCTTCCGTTTTCTCAACGGCTTCGTGCTCTTCGTCAAACTCAGCGACAAAATGGAGTCCGAAGTTTTTGGTGACGCCACCATGATTGTCTCGCGAAATTCCGCGGAGAATCTTTGTTGAGGAGTCGCCGCTGATGACGTGTTCCCCATCAAACGAAAACCGAATCCGAATGGCTTCAGCCTGCTGTTTTGCAAAAATAAAAAGCGCTCCTCGTTCGCTGGGAGCCATTTCTACTTTGATTCCATAACGCAACAATCGCGTGCGCAGGCGGTTCGGCTTCACAATCGAATCAGCCAATTTGTAAGCCGAAGATTGGTTTGCAAGCAAAGGCTGACACGGACCATGAAAAGGCATCACCGTCAGACTGCCATAATCTCCCATCCAGGGACTTGGCTGATGGGTCAGTCGAAATCCCCAGATTTTGCGGTGTGCGGGATGAAAAAACCATGGTCCCGCCGCTGTTTGAAATGACCAATGATGCAGACCCCAAGGACGCGCAACAATTGGAAGCGTATTTCCCCTCGAAAATTCCCGCTCTGACGCCGTGCCTTGGAGCAGGTTGACTTTGGATAGATAATCACTCACAGGCAAATAATCGGGAGATTGGACCCTGAACTGATCGAGGCTGGCGGGGCAAGTGGGAATGCGAGGCGGAAATCACGTGAATATTCACGGATTTCTTAGGCGGCCTTGTTGGAAACGTCAAACCGAATTGAGTATCACAGCTTTAACGAGTGTGATTAAAAGTGGGTGAGGTTGAGGAGTTCGCGCGGGGGTGGATCGCGATCTCCGAGCGCGATGGGAACAAGTGGCGGCGGAGCCGCGTAGGATTTCTCATCGTCCGGCGGAGCGCCCGATCCACCTCACCCACTTCTAATCACACCTGCTTTAATCAATACAGTCGCTCAGCCCATGGCCTCACCAACTCTCATCATCCCTCTCCTCGCGGCTCTGGGGTATGCTATTTGTGCGTTATGCTTCAAGCGGGCGATTCAAGATGGGGTGGGTCTCTGGCGGGTATGTTTTGTTTCCAATGTGGTGATGGGTTTGGGCTATAGCATTTTTTGGAATGGCCAGCTCCCCCAGGGTTCGCAGTGGCTGGCACCCCTCCTCGCGGGAGGTTTGTTTTTTCTTGGCCAGCTTTTGAACTTTTTGGCCATCGAACGAGGAGATGTTTCGGTGGCGACTCCGCTGCTGGGAATCAAAGTTTTCCTTGTTGCGGTGTTCACGGTGCTTGTGTTGGGCGAAAACGTATCCATCGGATTGTGGGTGGCCTCGGGCCTGCTCTTTTTTGCCATTTGGATGCTGCGCGGCAAGTCGCCCGCAGCCCGTGTTCGGAGTCAGTCGGCCATCGTGTTTGCCATTTTTGGATCGACGGCTTTTGCGTTGGCGGATGTGACGGTTCAAAAATACGCCCCAGCCACCGGCACATCGATCTTTTTGCCGGTGATGTTTTGTACAAATGCCGTGCTTTCTCTCCCATTGATCAGCCGGTTTCGCGGTTCCATCTTTGCCCTTTCTCCCAGCACGGGCGCTTGGCTCATGGCCGGAGCTGTCCTGTTTGCTGCTTCAGCGATTGGTGTCACTTGGACAATCGCCACTTACGGTCAAGCCGTCGCCGTGAATGTCGCCTACGCCACCCGCGGATTTTTTTCTGTGCTGGTGGTCTGGAGCATCGGGCACTTGGCCAAAAATTCCGAGGGCTCCCTAGGAACCCCAGAAATGTTGCGCCGATTGGCCTCGGCGGTGCTGATTATTTTAGCTCTGGTTTTGGCAGCACTCTCTGTTTGAACTAAATGGCTTTTAGGAATGTGCCTCATCCTCCACCACGGCGATGCAATCGATTTCGAATTTGATCACCCCCCCGAAGCAGTTGGTGATCGTGGTTCGGGCGGGAAAGGGTGACGAGAAAGCCCCGGCATACAGTCGATTGAACTCGGGCAGATCGGCAGCGTCATCGACATAACAGCGGGTCTGCACAACATTCGAGAGGGTTGCACCTGCCGTCTCCAGGATCTTTTGAAGATTGGACATGGACCGATGAAATTCACCTTCGAACGTGTCCTTCACAATTTTGCCGGTTTCGTCCACCGAGGCCTGGCCGGAAACGAAGAGCAGGTTGCCTGCTCTCACGCAGGGGCTGAAGGGAAGGTGAGATGTCGGGGTATTCGGATTTTTGGGATAGGAGACAGGGATCATGGATTGGTTGTTTAATTTTGGGGCAAGCGCTCGGCAAGGAAGATCGGAGCCTGGCCCCCGATTGACGATCACATTCTGGACTGTTCGCGAAATCCCTGACCGCCCCTTGATTCTACGATCCCCTCGCGTAGGTTAATGGAATATCTGTGCCGACATTGAGCTCTCATCATCAGATCCTACTTGTCCAAACGCCACCGCATGAAACCACTCCTCTTCTCTCTCCTTGTTGTGACGACCGCTGTCGTGGGACTCTCCATGGCGGGGCAACCCAAAACCTCAACCGAACCCAACGTGCCAACTCCTGAACTTGCTGTCCGATTTTTAAACCCTGATGGAACACTTACCGAGCCCATGACGGTTCCCCGCGTTGTCAAAACCGAGGAACAGTGGAAAGCTCAACTCACACCTGAGCAGTTCCGGGTGGCGCGCACCGAAGGGACAGAGCGGGCATTTTGTGGCGTCTTTCATGACAACCACAAGGATGGCGTCTATTCCTGCGTTGGGTGCGGGCTGCCGCTTTTTCGGTCGGATACCAAATTTGAATCCGGCACTGGCTGGCCCAGCTTCTTTCAACCCGTGGCCTCGGAGAACATCGGCATTCAGAAGGACGTCAGCTATGGCATGGTGCGGGAGGAAGTTCACTGCGCACGTTGTGAGACGCATCTGGGTCACGTTTTTAATGATGGCCCCCGGCCCACTGGTCTGCGCTACTGCATGAATTCCGCCTCCATGAATTTCCATGAGAAAGACACCAAACCTGCCACGGAAACCGCAATCTTTGGGGCCGGGTGTTTCTGGGGCGTGGAAGAAGCCTTTGGTAAATTGAAGGGTGTGACCTCCACCGCCGTCGGCTACGCAGGCGGAACAACCAAAAACCCAACCTACGAACAGGTGTGTGCTCATACCACCGGCCATGCCGAGGTCGTCAAAGTTGATTTTGACCCATCCATTATTTCCTACACCGAACTTTTAAAAACGCTGTTCGCGATCCATGACCCCACCACGGTGAATCGTCAGGGTCCAGACATCGGTGACAATTACCGCTCAGCCATTTATTTCAATTCTCCCGAGCAGGAAACCGCCGCTCGCACAACCATCGCTGAACTGGAAAAGGCGGGCAAATTCGAACGCCCCATCGTCACCGAAGTCGCCCTCGCCGGGCCGTTCTACCGCGCTGAGGAATATCATCAGCAATACGCGAAGAAACACGGCGGGGGATTTTGTCACTCCCAGCCGTAAGCAGGGCGGCCTAAAAGGCTCAGCGATTCTGACAACGCCGCCTACGCACTTCCGCAAGCAAAAGGCACAAAGCTGAGTGTCGTTTAATGTTGGTGCGATGAGCGGAAGATCCCATTTGGATAGCAAACGAGTGGGCGGTCAAGGGACTGCCGCGCCCTACCCGAGTAAAAAACGAGCTGGCGCGAGCGCGGAGCGCCCCTTTGATGGTAGGGCTGGGCAGTCCCTTGCCCGCCC
>JBGTLQ010000101.1:0-11732 GCA_041744075.1 Terrimicrobiaceae bacterium | reverse complement strand
GTTGTAGAACGGGGTGCCTGTTCCATTCACTCCAAGCTGCTCGCCGTCATATTTCTCAAAATCGATTTCAATGGTGGCCTCGGTCACAATAAACATTGTGTCCACGGAAAACGTGCGTGTGGTGCTTGAGGCATCGATATAAATCCCGTCGGTGGTGTCGATGATCTGGACGGCCGCGTGAGCGAACGGGGATATCAGAAGAATCATCGCCAAAGCGAGGAGGCACTGACTGGATTTTAATCGGATGGTTTGGATGTGGGTGCGCATACTAGTGTTCTCCTGTTTGAGGCTGCTGGTTGGTTGGTTTTGGTTGTGTTGTTGGGGGTGCTGACTGATAAAAGGCCTTTGTTCGCGAGGGTGTGTTGAAGGTGTGAACGCCCGATTGCTGGTTTTCCATCGGTGAGTAAGCTGCGCCCTTTCTGCTGGCGATGGTGACAGGATTTCTCCTCAGAGGAATGCCGGTATTTGAAACTGGTTGCGCAATTGGCAAAAAACTCTCGTTCATCAAAGATTGGCAGTTGAATTTTCCCCTATGCGAAAGAATTGTAGGAACCGGTTTCTCTTCATGGGTAGCAGGGTCCAGGACGAGTCCTAATTCAACACCTATCCCCAAAGTGGAAGTTTCCCAGTTCATACAATGCAACAGGATTTGTAATTAGCGTCTTTCTGGATGCCCGTGAAGAAAATAAATTACGTATTTTTCATACACATTCTGTTTGGTGTGACACCCTGTGCTTGATGCCTGGAACGCGATCTGCGCTTGAGCAGCAGCGATGCCAGTCCCAATCCGGCAAGCATACTGACGGTTGGTTCAGGAACCGTGCTATAAAACCCCCCGCTGGCTCCTGTTTGAACGATCCCACCCGATGTTTGGCTTGATGCGTCATAATAAGCCAATAATGGCACCCCAGTCCCGGTCTGGAATTGATACCAGACTTGAAAGTTATTGGTGGCCTGGGGGACCGCAGCAACATCCGCAAGGATCCAATTCGCAGGCAAGGAGGCGATGTCCGCAGTCGCCGCTGTGACTGGCTCAAGCCAGCCAGACATCAGAGGACCAGAGTTCACGCCCGTGTGAGGCTGAAGCTGAACAACGAACTTCGTTGGGATATTCTCAATACCAGTGACTGTATCCCATGTGATATTCGCCGTGGAGTTCCATGTGGCAATTCCTGTGGCAGCATTGTAGTCCGAAAAAACCATATTCCCAGTCGGAGTCTGCTCCAAGCTGTGGTAGGGGTTGGCGATGGTATGGAACGTCCAGTATAATTCATCATAAGCTGCTGGAGCCATGTTGGTATAAAAATTTGTCCGGCCGCTCGTCTGCCCAGAGGAACCTGAACCGCTAAATGTCACTCCGCCCGGCGGTGGATAGACTGGGCCAATGGGGGCGGCTTCAATCGTTGCAACATGGGATGTAAGGACCATGGCAAGTCCCATGAGTGTGAGGCGGGTATTTTTCGACTTCATTGTGATTTGAGTGTTCATACTAATAGTCTCCGGTTTGAGGTGGTTGGTTGGTTGGTTTTGGTTGTGTTGCTGGGGGTGCTGACTGAAAAAAAGCTTTTGTTCTTGAGGGTGGATTAAAGGTGTGGACGCCCAAATGCTGATTTTCTATCGGTGATAGGGCTGGGCCCTTTCTGCTGGCGATAGTGACAGGATTTCTTTTGGGCGGAATGGCCGAGCTTGTAACTGGTTGCGCCTCTGACAAAAAAATCGTGCTCATTGAAGATTGGACGTTTGAGATTTTCCCGTTTGCAAAAGAATTTGTCAGGGGGCTGACTTTTTCTGTGTTGGCTGGGGAGTTAATGACTCGCAGAGCGATTGCTTCTCGATTGTAGGAAGTTTTCCAGTTCATAATGTGCAACTGGAGGCTAATTTTATCGATGACAGGTGGTTTGAGAAAGAAACAAAAACACGTAATTTATACGTAGGCGAAGCTCATGTTTCATCCGACATGTTTGGACACTGATGGTATCGAGCGCGTCTCGAAAATGACTCGTCAGAGTCATAATTGGCGGTGCCTTTGAGTCTGGGAAGAAGAGAAAGCTCCAGTTCTGGAAACCCCGATGGCAAGAAATTTGTTCCAAATTCCTCTACTTCAGAAATGACGCCGAATTTAGCGTTGGGAGATTGTTCTCACTCCCACTCGATGGTGGCGGGGGGTTTGCTGGAGATGTCGTAGCAGAGGCGGTTGACGCCCTGGACTTCGTTGATGATGCGGGCAGAGATGCGTCCGAGGAGGTCGTAGGGGAGGCGGACCCAGTCGGCGGTCATTCCGTCATGACTCTGCACAACCCGCAGAGCGATGGTGTAATCGTAGGTGCGTTCGTCGCCCATCACACCGACTGAGCGGACGGGTAGGAGGACGGCGAAAGACTGCCAAACTTTGTAATACCAGCCGGAGGCCTTCATTTCTTCGATGACGATGGCATCGGCTTCGCGGACGATGCGGAGGCGTTCGGCGGTGATATCTCCGAGGATGCGCACGGCGAGTCCGGGGCCGGGGAAGGGTTGACGGTGAACAATTTCCTTAGAAAGCCCGAGTTCCGTGCCAACTTTGCGGACTTCGTCTTTGAAGAGCTGGCGGAGGGGCTCCACGAGTTCGAACTTCATCAGTTCGGGCAGGCCACCGACATTGTGGTGGCTCTTGATGAGGGCAGCGGGGTTGCCGGAGATGGAGACACTCTCGATGACATCCGGGTAGAGGGTTCCCTGGGCCAAGAAGCGGTAACTTCCGGGAGCGGATTTTTTGAGGTCGCGCGCGGCGGCTTCGAAGACTTTGATAAATTCGTTGCCGATGATCTTGCGTTTTTTTTCGGGGTCGGTGACGCCTTTAAGTTTTTTTAGGAAACGCTCGGCGGCATCGACTTTTTGCATGCGGATGCGGAATTCGCCGGCAAAAAGTTTTTGGACAGCATCAGCCTCGCCCGCGCGGAGCAGCCCATTATCCACAAAGATACAAGTCAGTTGATCACCAATGGCCTTATGGAGCAATGCGGCAGCCACGGAGGAATCGACGCCGCCGCTGAGACCAAGGATCACATTGCCTGAGCCGACCTGTTCTCGGATCTGCCGGGTGGTTAGGTCAATGAAGGATTCCATCGTCCATGAGGAACGGGCACCGCAAATTTTGTGGACAAAATTGGCGAGAATTTCTTTCCCCTTGGGGGTATGGACGACTTCCGGGTGGAATTGAAGGCCAAAAATCTTGCGTTTGGTGTCACCAATGACGGCATGGGGCGAGTTTTCCGTGCGTCCGAGAGCGCGAAATCCTTTGGGGAGTTGGGTGATTTTGTCACCATGACTATTCCAAACTTCAAGCGTAGCCGGGAGCTTGTGGAAAAGGAGGCATTTGGGATCGCCTTTCAGGTGGCCGGGTCCATATTCCCTTTGTTTTGAGGGCTCGACTTTGCCACCGAGGCCATGGGCGATTAATTGCATGCCATAGCAGATGCCAAGAATGGGAATTCCCAGATCATAGATGGCGGTATCCACCTGCGGGGCCTTGGGGGCATACACACTGGCGGGACCGCCAGAGAGAATAATGCCTGAGGGATTCAATTTTTTGATGGCGGCCGCCTTGGTGCGGTAAGGAAGGATTTCGGAAAAGACCTGACACTCCCGAACCCTGCGGGCGATGACTTGAGTGTATTGAGAGCCAAAATCGAGGATAAGGATTTTATCCTCCGTTTGAGACGGGGTGGGCATGGAGATAAATGTGGGGAGGGGGGATTAGCGGAACTCTGGCCCGAAGGAGTCAGAGGTGGGGTCCTGCTGAATGATGCGTCCCCGGCCTTGGAGACCATCTTGGAACTGATTTCCCACCGCAGTGGCATCCTGCTCTGCAACTGCGCAAGCACCAAGAAGCACGCATGCCCCTACCAATACGATGAACAAACTGACCGTTTTCACCCGACCAACCATAGGCTATTATATCCGAATGGCAATCATGATTCACGCCAAAGAATTAATCGGCATGTACGCATCCGGGTGGTTTCCCATGGCGACGCCCGATGGCGAGATTCGACTTTTTTCGCCAGATCCTCGGGCTGTTATTCCCTTGGATGATTTCCATATTCCGCATGGGACAAACAAAGAGATCAATGATGCGAAGTGGGAGGTGCGGATTGACACCGTCTTTGAAGAGGTCGTTCGCGGATGTGCTGACCGGAAGGAAACATGGATTGATGAGCGAATTTTTGCCAGCTACATGGAACTCCACGAAACCGGGCAAGCCCATTCGGTTGAGGTGTGGCGGGATGACCAGTTGACGGGCGGACTCTATGGCGTGAGTTTGGGGGCAGCTTTTTTCGGAGAATCGATGTTCCACACTCAGTCTGGAGCTTCGAAAGTGGCGCTAGTGGCCTTGGTGGAGATTCTGAAAGTTGGCGGGTTTCAACTTCTTGATATCCAATGGGTGACGCCACATCTGCGGCAGTTTGGGGCCATCGAGATTCCCAAACAAAAATACCTCGGGCAGTTGCAAACCGCCGTGCAAAGCGAAGGTCTTTGGCCCGCTTCCGGTTCGTGGCTCAGGAATTAGCTAATCCAGAATCTCGCCGTAGTGGTCCCTGGCAACCTGTTCGCAGCGGGCCAAGATTTCTGCTCCGGTATCCATTTGGAACGCTTCGTCTGCGAGCGATTGACACACGGCAAGGTTGAGAGACTGAACTGCCTTTTTGACCCGAGGTACGAGCCGACTTGAGGCGCTCAACTCATCCACACCAAGGCCAACCAGCAAGGGGGTCAAAGTTATATCGCCTGCCATCTCGCCGCAAACACCCACCCAAATTCCAGAAGATCGGGCGGCATCTACCACCATCTTGATGAGCCGAAGCACAGCCGGGTGGGTGGGGTCAAAAAGATAGGAAATGGCATCGTTCACGCGGTCAACAGCCAACGCGTACTGGATCAAATCATTGGTTCCAATGCTGAAAAAGGACACCTCCTTGGCCAAGCGTTCTGCTGAGAGCGCCGCGCTGGGAATCTCAATCATAATGCCCACTTCGATGTCTCGGTTAAAGGCAACCCCCTTCTCAGCCAACTCGGTTTTGCATTCTTCCAAATAGGCATTGGCTCGCCGGAGTTCACTAATGCCTGAGATCATGGGATACATGATCCGCACATTGCCGAAGGCTGACGCACGCAGAATGGCACGAAGTTGGATTTTGAAAAATGCTGGTCTTTCCAGGCAATAACGAATGGCCCGACAGCCGAGAAACGGATTCTCCTCTTCTGGCAGGTCGAGGCTGTCGGAAAGTTTGTCACCCCCAATATCCAAGGTCCGAATAATAACCGCATGCGGGGCCACATTCTGCGCCACAAGGCGGTAGTTTTCGAATTGTTCTTCCTCTGATGGGACATCCTCACGATTGAGAAACAGAAACTCCGTTCGGAACAAACCGACCCCCTCAGCACCATATTCCACAACGTCGGTGATTTCGTCAGGGAGTTCGATATTGGCTGAGAGAATGATATGACGCCCATCCGAGGTGGTTGAAGAAGTCTCCCGAATAAGGTCCAACTGCTCTTCAACTTTCTCGCGACGTTCTTCAATCCGGCCATACTCAGCCAGGGTGTCTTGGCTGGGATTGAGGATGAGGAGTCCCGATGTGCCATCCAAAAGAACGTCATCACCGGTCTCCAGAAGATCAAAGATGTCGTGCAAACCAGCGACAGCAGGGATGCCTAGGGAGCGGGCCATGATGGCCGCATGGGAAGTTTTGCTGCCTGACTCAGTGGCAAAAGCGAAGACCTTGGAGCGGTCAATGAGGGCTGTGTCGGACGGGGCCAGGACTCTGGCAGCAAGCACATGGGGGCGTTCACTGGTGGCAATGTCCTTGGGGCCTTTGCCCAAAAGATTTCTTAAAATGCGTTTGGCGACATCTTCGATATCAACCACACGCTCTCTGAGGTAGGGGTCATCAATCTGCTCGAGGGTTTTGCAATATCTGTCGGCCACCTTCGAGAAAACAAAATCAATATTTTTGCGGCTCGATTCCAGAGAGCGGAGCACCTCATCGATGAGGGTACGGTCTTCGACAACGAGGAGATGGGCATCAAAAATACTGGCATCTTTCGAGCCAATGGCATCGGCGATGCGCTCCTGGATCTCGAGCAACTCAGCTCGCGTCGCGATGAGGGCTGATTCAAACCGTGCAATTTCGCCAGGCAGATCTTCTGTGGAAATGGAACGTTCGGGAACATCCTCATCATCTTCCCAATGCATCACAATGGGGGCATGTGCGATCCCGGGCGCCACACCAATCCCTCGAAATCGGGTTTCGGCTTTTGGGATGGGGTCTGGTTCGCTCACGCGGCGGATAATAATCTGCAAAAATCGCAGTTGTAAATCCCTGAGCCATGGGAGGTTCGATTTTTTGTGAAAAACTCGGGCATGATTTGTGCTGTCTTGTTGAACCAAGTGTTTTGGTAAGCTCGAATACCTTCGCGGCCATCCCATTTTGGCCCAAAGCATTTGTTGCTGGTCGGAGAAAAAATTCGCCGCTAACATCAAGTTTCACCCAACAAATTACTATATATTATGAGTCAGTCCAAGTTTCGTGCGGGAGTGTTATTCGGGCCAGAAGTCCGTGAGGTTTTTGAAGATGCCAAGGCAAACGCCTACGCGCTCCCAGCGGTGAATTGCATTGGAACGAGTTCCGTGAATGCCGCTTTGGCGGCCGCCCGCGAAGTCGAGTCACCAATCATCATCCAATTTTCCAATGGCGGGGCTCACTTTTTTATTGGAAAAGGGATTTCCAAGGAAGGGCAGAAGGCGGCGATTGCGGGGGGCATTGCAGCTGCCCAATACGTGGCGCATGCGGCGGAAGCTTATGGTGTGCCGGTGATTTTGAACACGGACCATTGCGCCCGCAAGCTTCTACCATGGGTGGAAGGCATGTTGCAGGCGGGAGAGTCACATTTTGCCGCCACTGGCAAACCGCTTTACAGCTCTCACATGCTTGATCTTTCCGAGGAACCCCTTGAGGAGAACATCGCAACCAGTGCCTCCTACTTGGAAAGAATGTCAAAGTTGGGGATGACCTTGGAGATAGAACTGGGGGTCACTGGAGGGGAAGAAGATGGAGTCGATAATTCCGACATCGATGAGTCACGCCTTTACACACAGCCGGAACATGTCGCCAGTGCCTATGAGGTGCTAAACAAAATCAGCCCGGACTTTACCGTAGCCGCCGCTTTCGGAAACGTTCATGGCGTCTACAAACCCGGCAATGTGAAACTCAAACCTTCCATTCTGGATGCCTCCCAAAAACACATCGAAAAAACCTTCGGCACAGGACCCAAGCCTGTGAATTTTGTTTTCCATGGCGGTTCGGGGTCCACACGGGAAGAGATTCGTGAAGCCATTGGCTACGGGGCCATCAAAATGAATTTGGACACTGACCTTCAGTGGGCCTACTGGGATGGAATCCGAGCTTACGAAGCAAAAAACCACGACTTCTTGCAAGGTCAGATTGGAAACCCGGGAGGGGCCGATTCTCCCAACAAAAAGTATTATGACCCACGCGTCTGGCTGGGAGCCGCAGAGGACAGCTTCTCCAAGCGCCTGATCTCATCCTTCGAGGACCTTAACAGCCTTGGAAGAAACAAGGGGTAGGGGAGCCTTAGAACCAAAGGCCAACCGCAGCGGGATCATCCCATTCCTCGGGAAAGGCATACAGAAAGGGGGCCTCGCCCAGATAAGCGGGGTCATTGAAGTAAGGGTGTTTGTCCCATTCAGAACCTCCTGTTTGTGACCGCTTGGTGGCTTCATAATATCCCACGGATTTGCCAAGGTAATTGACCAAGTCTGACCCTGCGCCAGCATCCGTGAGTTGCTCAAGTTGGGCGGTTGTCAGGCGATAGGGGGCTTTTGTGCTCTTTAAGTAGGAGACAACCGCTGCCTCGGGGACGTCGGCTTTCACCAAATTTAAGATGTCTGTGAAACCCAGAACTCTTCCACTTTCAATCTTGGCATAGGTCGAGGGATTGACCCCCTTGTTTGCAATCTGCTTGAGCGCCAAGGGCTGATTTGTGGCACACCCGGTCAGAAAAATCACGGCAAACAGCAGGATGGGAATAGACTTCATCCCGCGAGGTTTAACCGGTCCCAGTCGCCTCGGCGACAAGAAAATGGGTGAGGTTGTGGAGTTCGCTCGCGGGTGGATCGCGATCTCCGAGCGCGATGGGATCAGGTGGCGGCGCAGCCGCGTAGGATTTGTCATCGTGCGGCGGAGCGCCCGATCCACCTAAAACCCACTTCTAATCACACTCTGCAGAATAGATGATGTTCTTTACTTCCGGCTATTCACCAAGCATTCCGATGTCTCTCTCTCCTTGCTCCCAAGCACGGACTCGCTTAGGGTCAATCGCATCGCACCAAATCTCCCAGCCCACCCATGAAACTCACACTCATTCTCACAACAGTCGTTGGCTTTGCCATTGGAGCAGGGGTTGGCTACCTCGCCGGGACTCAGCGTTCCGCTAACATTGAACAAACCCCCGCAAACCCCACAACAGCTGCCACAGTAACCGGGGTCAGATCAGCAGAGCCTGTCAAAGCCGGATCACCAGAGGCGGTGGCTCAGGCGGTGTCCGAGGGACTGCAGCCCATCACTGCTGAGGAATTGCTGGTCGAACTCGAAAGTGCCCAGAGTGGAGTCTGGGGGAACAGGAATTCGATGAGGAGATGGGCAGATCTGAACGATCGCTTGTTGATTTCAAACCCAGCGGAAATCGCCGCCAAGTTGCAGGCTTTGGGAATGAAGCCTGGCCAAGACATGGGCTGGAATCTCGTCATGGCGAGTTTCTCTGAAAAAGATCCTCAAGGCGCATGGAACTTTGCCCTGGCCATGCCCGCCGGAAACAGTCGACAGGCGGCTCTGATGGCCATCGTATCGACCGTGGCCAGCCAAGACCCCACACGCGCTTTGAGCATGGCCGACTCCATCGAGGATCAGCAAATGAAACGTCAGATGCGCTCCATGGCCATCATGAACATCGCCCAAAAAGATCCCCGGCGTGCGCTGGAACTTGTCACAGCAACAGGCTCTGGGGATATGGAAGACCACTCGGTCTCCATGATCTTTCATCACTGGGCCCGAAAAGATCCCGAGGGGGCCAAGGCCGCTTTTTCACAACTCACAGGACGAAATGCCGACCAAGCCCGCATGTCTCTTATATCCTCGCTTGCCCAAAATGACCCCCAAGCGGCATGGCAATTTGCCAACTCATTGCCGACAAATACCATGGGACACATGGATCCCCGGCATCAGGTCATCCAAACCTGGGCACAAACTGATCCCCAAGCCGCGCTCAAAGCCGCTCTGGAAATTCAAGAGACTGGGTCTCGCGCCTCGGCTATCTCAACAGCTGTGAGTGCTTGGGCCCGCAGCGATTTTCATGGAGCACTTCAATACGCGATCAACGTCCAAGATTCCACCATGCGGTCCGATGTTCTTCGCGCCATGAGCATGAACCCCTCTGGAAACCGCCAAGAACTCCTTGATGCAGTCTTTGAACACATGCCGACAGGGGACAATTTCCAGCAATCCGTCTCCCAGATCATCTCCTCATGGGCTCGCGAAGATCCGGCCGCAGCCGCAGCCGCAGCATCTCAATTGCCGCCCGGCCGCATTTTTTCCCAGTCTGTCTCCCAAATCGCGTCCCAGTGGTCCCAAACCGGCCGCAAAGAGGAGGTGTTCGCATGGGCCAAAACGCTGCCAGAAGGAGAGGCTCGCCGCGGGGCCCTGGGATCACTCTTCTCACAATGGAGCACCCAAGATCCCCAAGGAGCCATCGCAGCCCTTGGCTCACTGGATCCCTCCGACCGAAATCAGGCCATTCGCTCCATCTCATCAGGTTGGAGCAACAAAAACCCTGAAGCCGTGCTCCAATGGTCGGGTTCTCTGACCAATCCCGAGGAACGTCGGGATGTGATCCGTGATGCGGTTTCTCAATGGGCAAACTCCGCTCCGGAAGCGGCAGCCATGTATGTGAGAAGTCTGGGGGAGGAAGATCGAGGACCAGCCATGAGAGCTGTGGTGGATCGCTGGGCCTCCAAAGACGCCGAAGCCGCTGCGGAGTGGCTCGCCGTGCAACCCGCCGGCTCGTCCAAAGATTCGGCCATCTCGGCTCTGGCACGCAAAATCTCCTCCGAAGATCCAGAAACCGCCATCTCATGGGCCGCCACCATCAGCGACCCAAAAGCTCGTGATCGCCAAATCGAAAACCTGGCCCGCGATTGGGTCCGCCAAGATGCCGCCACGGCAAGAACCTGGATCTCCACATCAACTCTCCCTCAAGAAGTCAAAACCCGTCTCCAAAATACCGGCTCCGGAACCAGACAACAGTCCAATCGTTAATTGGCTGACTCTGGGGATAACTCTGACGATTCCTCGTTGGATACTAGGATATTCACAGGCCCGTTTTTTCCTCCACATGTTATTCACAAGGCTACAATCACATGCGGCTCAATGGCATAACAATAACATCATATAATATATGTCATGTATAGTTGACACGAAAAACCCGTCCACCGGAGCTTTTCCAGTGGTGGCGCGGACGGCTTTCACAACCTCCGAATTTACACGATCTGTCAACCACTCGGTGATTGCGGCCCCGGCCCAGAGCTTCGCTCTGGCCGGGTCTCGAATGCCTTGGCCGCGCACCGTCCCGGCCACGCACATGACCCCGCCCCGCTCATCAAATCGCATGGTCAGTTCCGCCCTGCCCCTAGGGTTCAAGGTCAAAACAGCAACCAATTCCCGCCCGTTTTTCCCACATTTTTCTATGGGTTTTACCCACGCTGGAACGATGCTTTCAGGCCATGGTTGCCAGTCCGAAACGATTCCTCCCAATGGAGGTGGTTTGAGGAGATATGCATAGATAGACAAGCGGGGCTGGCTCACGCCGAGATCTGTGCCAAGGTCACTACGTGACCCAGGCACAGACCCCGGCAATGAGCTTTTTTCAGCGTCAGACTCAGCTGATTCTTTCAAAGCACCCTCATCGGGAAAATCGTTCGGTGTGGCTACGGGCCTGCGGTTCACCCTTCCAGCTGACGGCTCAGCGCTCCCGTTGTTGACTGATGAAATCTTCTCAGCCCGATCCGGTCGGGAAGGCGGCAGGGGCTCTGAAATCAGGGCTCGGTCTTGCTGGGAAATCCGATCCCCGCCCAGATCGAGACCGCCCTCCCGGTCGTGGTTATCCTTCAAAGGCGGAGCCTTGCACGGCCCCAAAACGGGCCTTGCGCTTCGCGGCTGGGTGGCCTCTCCTTTGCGCTCAGAGCCTCTCTGAGCGGTTTTTACTGGCTCGTCGGGACAAGACCCTCGTTGAGGAGCAAATCCCTCGCTGAGGCGGCCATCCACTCGTCCACGGTCTGACCCATGAGGTCCGCCGCTTGCTTGATTTCGTTCATTTCCTCCGTCGAGAATTCGAGTTGAATTCTGACCCGCTCCGGTGTCGCTTTTGTGCTCATAGAAAGTGTTATGTGATGTTATGCCGATGTCTAACTTAGACTCCAGAACCTGTTTTTCTCTGGTGGAATCGCCGTTTTGATAACATCGCGACGCATATATGTCATGTCACGAGTGTCCGGTTATAAGTGCCACAGCATCAGTTGGTTAGAATCTAATGGTTGCAAATCTATGAAGTCGTTTTCTGTAAGTAGTTCATTTAGAGGAACTTTCTCAAACGGGTGAACGCTTAACATCTGCAAAGTTCTG
>JBGTLQ010000100.1:0-2539 GCA_041744075.1 Terrimicrobiaceae bacterium | reverse complement strand
GTTTCAGCTCCGTGCGAAATCATTGAGCACTCCCAGTCCCTGTGCTTTGCGTGACTGCCAGCCTGGCATTGATGGATGCTGCCGCCTGCCGAAGTGCGCGGGCCATATCTGGATCTCCGGACTCCGAGAAGCTCTGCAACGTGTCCGCCGACGCACGGTCACCCACTGTTGCCAGGGACTGTAGTGCCATTAGTCTGACTTGCTGGGAGCTCCCGTTACTTGCCAGCAAGGTTAGCCTTTCGATGAGCGCGGGAGTTGCGTTGGCAGAGGGGATGGAGAGCGCTTCAATGAGGAGCGGTTCGGGGGAGTCGGCATCCATAATCGCCGCCATCACCAGCGCATCGACTTCCTCAGGAGAAAACACTTCAGGATGCACTCCCGAAAGCAGGCGCTGGGCTCGCAACCGGAACGCAGCCAGCCAGGGCTCAGACAGCGCGATTCCATCAAGCAACCTTCCCGAGGCCTCCAGTGCGGCTGCTTTCTCCTCCATCAATGAATTCGCCTCATCCGGAGTGATGCGGAGCGCAGCGTCAAATACAACAGAGGCAAGCTGCTGTCTCGACAATGTGGACAGTCCGGGTGTAAGCGCCTGATTTTCCAGCTCTGCAATGGACAAGGGTGTTAGGGACTCCGGCCACCCTATTTTTTGAGTCAGAATATCTCCTAAAAGCAAAGGATCCACGCCTTCAGGTGCCTGGCCCATCGTGGCTTCAAGCAACTTGCCCACCGCGATGCCTCCATGGGGAAGTGGCAAAGGGGATGGGAGTTGCCGGGCTGCATTCATGATGACATCCGGTTCCGTAGCCTCAAGAAATGCCCGCATCAATTGCGCAGGATCGGGCGATTCCTTTACAACTTCTTTACTTACAAATTCAGGTGTCGGGCGCTTATAAATCCCATAGACCAAATACCCCATATAAGCGACGGCTGCGACATTAAATAAGCAAATAATTAGTAGGGTGTGTTTCTTCATTAGGGATGTTAGACTTTTGTGCTGGCTGGGGCGATGGGACGGAATTGCCGCAGCTCAGCCGCATGAACATGCATGCACAAAAGCGCTGGAGTCAATGCGAAGGATCTGCCCGCCCAGGGCAATCGCATCCAAATTTTGCCGACTTTTCATCCCGGAGGGATATTGGATTGTAGCCGGGGGTGAAGCTTGCGAACCCCCGGAAAACATGATGCCAAAAAAGTTTCAAACCAGTTCCTTGAGCGTTCAATTGACGCAACTTATTGGAAATCAACCAGTTGCAGATCAGGCTGCAGCTGACGTGAAACCCGGTTCCTCCGCAACGTATCAAAAATTGCTATGCTCCTGCTCAAAATACTGATTTATCCTTCGAGGCGTGGTGCAAAATTCCATCCTGGAAAGCCCACATTTAGCAACCTTTAAGCCGTTTTTTATGAGTAAAATAAGTATCGCTGTTTTTTCGCTCGCGTTCTGCGCGATGCCCTCGGTGGCCATGGCTGCCGAGCCTTCCTCTGGGACTCTGATTCAGTTGAGTGCTTTGGGATTTTTTGTCGTCATCGGTTCGATGAAAGTTGCCGGGAGTGTTTTCCGCCGTGGCGGAAAACGCTAATCGCAGCGACTCAAACCGGGAGGGTGAGGCTCCGTCCGAACCTCTTCTTTGGCTGATTTACACCAACCTTCCGCCCCATCGAGCCAAACGCCCATGCTTCATCGATTGACCCGCATTCTTCCCTTCGCGCCTGTCAATGACCGTCAAATTGGCTGTCCGAACCCACTCTGCGGCTGACCCTTACACCAACCTTCCGCCCAACCGAGCCAAATCCCCATGTTTCATCGATTGACCACCCGATTTTTTCCGCGCGACAACGGGTGTCGCGGTTTCACTTCCCCAAAGTTTTTACCCGCCATGGCTCTTGTGTTTGGCGTGGCTGCGCTCGGCCTGTTCTCCCTTCTTGCCCAACCAGGCGAACCCGATCCTCTGGTTGCCGAACCGGTCGATTTGCCGTTTGTCACCGGTTTTGAATCCGCAGAAGGGTTCACCCCCGGCGCTTGGGAACCCGCGCCCCCACAGCCAGGTGCCAACTCGTGGGTTTTCGAGGGTGCTCTCGAAATCATCGATCACGACGCAGCGGCAGGCACACAGTCTCTCCGCCTCAATCCAGATGAAGGAGCCCCATCCATTGCCCTGCCCACCGCTGCTCACGCGCAGGGCGATATTGTTTTCATCGATTTCCACATCAAACCCGTGGCTGCTGAAACAGAAGAACTTCCCCCGGCGCTCGCAGTGGCCACCGCTTCGGCCATCGCTTTTGTGCTGGAAAATGGAAATACCTCCGCACGCCTCCACGGTGTCGATGGCGACGGGGAAGGGGGAGGAGAATGGACCCCCACAAATGTCGTCTTTAACATCGACGAAAATCGCAGTGCGCTCGACTGGCAACGCCTGACTTACCGCCTCGATTACAACACCAAAACCTGGGATCTGTTCGTCAACGAAGAAATGGTCCTCGCCGACATGGGTTTTGTCGATGACTCCCTGCTCACTCTCATCCGCTTTCTTCTGCGCGG
>JBGTLQ010000099.1:0-4177 GCA_041744075.1 Terrimicrobiaceae bacterium | reverse complement strand
GTTAATCTAACGCAACCAGAGGAAACGTGACTCGCAGGGGAATCGCATCTAAAATTAGCTTCAAATGTAAAAAAATCAGAGATCTGTCAAAAATAAAGGTCTGACCCCATGGGGCTTTTTGCAGTTCCGGCATGCCAGATAATCGTTTCAATCATCAGCCTGAAACCTTCATGATCCTAATCGAAAGCACAAGCACGGATGGCAATATGTCAAGAGTTGTGGGGCTCTTGGGGCAGAGGGGTCAGTCATGGTTTTGTGACATAGCGCTTCTGAGAATCGACTAATGGGAAATGCGATGACAGCATGTGGGCGTGAGGTGGCTCTTGGAAATGGCCGTTTTTCTATCTCGACGGACGGCGGCGGAGCGCCATCCCTACCATCTTAAGGAGAGCCTTCGGCTCACTGACACGCTTCGCATTCTTCTCCGTTTTTCATGGCTTCGATGGAGCAGGCCAGTTTTTCTTGGTCGCTGAATTCTCGTTTGGGAGCGACGATGCACAGGATGTTGTGATTCGCTGCGTTCAAAACCCAGTCCCCAATCTGTGTATTCCGTGCACTCTGTGGTTCATCATACTGCCGAATCGAAAATCAGTCCTCCTCAAACGCATCCCAGTCCGCATCGAATGCGGGCATGAGAAAGTGGAAACCGTCTTTGCCACATTTATTCGTCAATGCGCTCATGATCCGCGCGCACCTCGACGGATCGTCATTTGGCCCGGCGATGAACAAGGGCTTTCCATCCTTTCCAAACTCAAAAGTTTCCTCACAATCTTTGGCGTTGATGCCCCCCATCACCCGTGCCGCCTGCTTATAATGGGAATGTGGCGCGAAGCCCAGCTTTCGGGCATACTCCATCGCCTCCTCCACCAATTTCCGGCCCCACGCCGCAGAGTGCTCCTCCACCGACCTGCCGCCGGGAAAAATCTTTTCCATCACTTCATCGAACGCCGCTTCGGCGCACTGGGTGAAGAACGCATTTTTCACACCCAAGCAGAAGACATCGACCAAAAAAACCCCCATCTCGATGCGGTCGCCGCCCTTGTAGCGGACAATCACCACCTGTCCGATCCCCGTTTCAAAAATTCCCGGATCACTGAATGTTTGAGGCGCTTTCTTCATATCCTCCAGCATTTCCCGCATTTCGTTGTGCGCAACTCTGAAATGACGGAAGCGATGGAAATCTTGAACCGTAGCCGATCCTTCAAAACCGGACGATCACACGGAGATTGCGGTTTGAGCTCTTCACCCCAAATTCCGCAGTTGAAAAGCCGACTTCCGAGACGACTGGGAGGCTTGTAATCTTCAACAACTAGCCAAACACCTCCACTCGCAAGTCCCGCAGCGAACACAATCCTTGCCAGGCCGCCCCCCGGAGCTTTCGCCCTCCGGACTTTCGCCGCTCTCCGAAGTCCTCCCGGTGTTCTTCCCAAAAAGCGTTCACCCAGCCTTGGCTGCCAATCACATACCCATCGGTCAAATACCTAACCCGCAGCCGCAAAACTTCGGCCAAACTCGGTTGCCCGTTCGCTTCCAGGACCTCTTTCACTTTCCCCGGATCTATCCCTGCTCTTGCCCGCTCACCCGTCACAGGATCCCGCCCCTCTCCCTGCTGCTCTCCGCTCTCATACAGCCAAGCCCGATAAGCCCGTTGCGTTCTCCGCCAATCCGATGTCCGTTCTTCTTCCTCGCACAATGCAAGCGCAAGTCCCCGACGTGCCAAAACCCTCCCGCCCATCGCCTCGGCATACCCGCACCAGCGATACGACTCCGGTTCCGAAACCAGCTCCGCTCGCACCGGATTCAAGTCGATATACGCCGCCATCACCTGCAAGGCCACCGGGTTGTTTTCCACCAGCACACTCTTAAAGCGATCCGCCCACAGGGTCCCGTAGCGGCTGTGACCTTTGTTATACCACCGGGTGAAACGCTGTTTGATCTCCTGCATCAACACACTGACCTTTCCCATCCGCTCCCTCGCCAATTCCAATTGCTCCAGGGCGGCCGCTTCATGACCCTGATCGCGAAGGTTTTTCACCACAAACTCCAAGCCCTTGGCAGCCGCGCGACCATTGAGCGCCGCCACCCTTTCGATGATTTCACTTTCCCCGAGCTCAGCCAGCTCCGGCACAGGCTGAAAGCGCACCAGTAAATGAAAATGGTTGCTCATCACACAATAAGTGATCACCTCCGCCCCGCAAAACCGCGACACACTCCAAATCAAGTTGCGCAGCCGCTCCTTCTCCACATCCCCCAACAAAAACGCCCCGCCCACACATCGCGATATGCAGTGATAATGCGAAACCTCCCCATCGGACCCGAGTGCTCGTGAAATTCTCATGTGGGCAAAGTGGGGTGGAAGCTCAATGATTGCAAGGGATTTCTACATATAGTGCCTGTCCCTATGTGCACGTTTGTCCCAGATTTTTCAAAATATCATGGGGAACAGAGCGATTGTGTGCTAACGCCAGGCGCACCCGATAGTGTTCGCTTGCGGCTAATTCGGCCATTTCTTCCTGGGTGAGATCAACTCTCCCCGCTAATTTGGCTTGAGCCATAGACCAAAAATCATTTGCCACGTTATATTCGCGCGTTTGCTCTCGAATATCCAACGTCTCCAGTTTTTCAGCTTGAGATTCAATGATGTAAATCAACAATGCTTTTGAGGTTTTCGGATTGCTGAGGACGCCACGTAAAGCTGCCTCGTCCTGTGTTTTCGCTAGAAACCAGAGAGCTTCTTCATCGATTCCCGGGTTTGCTCCAAGAGGATGTAAAGCATGCCTGTTAAAGGGTTTTTCCATTTCAAGCTGAATAATCCTTTCAACGCGGGCCTGATCGATAAACTCTTGGCTTGCCGCGATCTGGGTTTCTTTGTCTGGAAAACACTCAATCAAGATGTCGATAAGAGGCAAGGGAAGTTGTTGATCGTATGACAGACGACTAAACACAGCATCCCAGCCTCGGCGCGAGATGTGGCGTTTGTATTCGGCAGTGGCTAATGATGATTGGTGGCTTCCCATCACCCTGTCCCAAAAAAGCCAATCTTCGACTCCTTGACGATTCCTTTGCTCGCCGAGTAAAATGCACCCCCACAGAATAATGCCAATAAAAGTGGCGGTATTGGCTATGATCCACCTTTTCCGCGAGTATGCATCAATCGCAAATAAAACTAACAGAGCGATTAGAATGCAGAAGCAAAGTGGGAAAATGAACAATACGGCTCCTGCCCCCCAGGCATGGCTCGGTTTGGAAAGTAACAGACCGCAGACAACGGTTCCAAAGAGTAAGGCGATGGCAAAATACACAAGCACATATTTTGACCTTTCACTCTCATACAAGTAGATGGCCATGGCTATGCCTGACGCAATTAATAATATCGGGGATAGAAAAATAATTGTGTCCATGGGCATGTGTTAAAAAGAGAAGCATGTATATCAACCACCATACTCGAATCAAACAAATCGAGCGGCGTCGGTGCGCCGAATCCATTCAGAAAGAAGACGAAGCGAGTTTTCTAATAATGGACCTGTCCCTTGTTTACTCTCTTTGCCTCGGTCGCCGACTCAATTCCTTCAATCCAACCTTCCCAAACGCACGGTATCGTTCGAGATATTTGTGCCCAGTTTTTCGACTGATTCCAATGTCATCGCACAACTGAGAAATCGTGAATTTACCTGTGTTCGCCAATACGGCAAATCGTTCTTTTTCTATCATCGCTTTGGTCGTTTTCCACGGCATAGAGGCCATTGTGAAGCGTAACCGATGTCCCAGGTTTATTTGTTACCGATGTCCCAGGTTCATACCCTCGCAACCACATGATAGAAGGCCCCCGGAAACTCAAAACGCACTTGCCTTGGCATGGGGGGGAGTCAATCACCCATTAGCCCGAATGTCAATAAACCATGACTGACCCCTATGCCCCCGAATGGCACTACTTCCATTGCATAGTTTTGTCCTTTGGCAGAAGTCATACAGCAGAAGTTAATCTAACGCAACCAGAGGAAACGTGAATCGCAGGGCAATCGCATCAAAAATTAGCTTCAAATGTAAAAAAACAGAGATCTGTCAAAAATAAAGGTCTGACCCCATGGGGCTTTTCCTGATAGCTCACCCCACGCTGTTGAAACTGTTCCTGCCATACCCTTTCAGTATCGGCGAGCACAACGCCCACAAAATTTGC
>JBGTLQ010000098.1:0-11510 GCA_041744075.1 Terrimicrobiaceae bacterium | reverse complement strand
AGTCATTCCCGGTTGAATAAGGGACCCGACATTGGAAACAAAAGCCGTATGCCCACCTTCAAAGAGTTCCTGTAACCTCTGCATCGCCGGATGCAGACCAAACTGACGTCCGCCATGGTTGCCAAGCGGAGTAAGCGGTAGAAGTCCCCCTGTTTGCCCCACATTGGGCAGGGCCAGGCCTCCTGAATCACTTAGCGCATCGTGCAAGCCGCCTCGAATGATCTGATATTCGAGGTAGTGGTCCGGATCGGTTGGCACCAACATGTTGAACGAATCATTACCACCGGAGAGGAACAAACAGACCAGGGCCTTGTAGGAACCACCGGGGTTCTGAGCTACTGCTGAACTCATCAGCCGCAGGTTAAGCAGGGTGTTCAGAAGGGCAATGCTACCCACCGCAGCACAACTCGCCTGACCCAGAAATTTGCGACGCGTAAGGCCCTGAGGTTTTTTGGTCATGGGATTATTTAAGAATGCAGAACTCGGGAGAAATCGAAATCAGGTAGATGGCCGTTTCAACGCGGGTGCGAAGATAGTCATTCGGATAACCTTGCGGACTGTGCGTCGAGGGTGTGATCCGTTCGAGGGCTTCACGAATGATTTGATGTTGCGCCATAGAAAGACTTCCATAGGTCATCAAAAGATCCAGCCTGCGAAGGAGGGCCGCTGGATCCGATGCCAGGGCCAACTCGGCGGTGTAGTTTGGACGAACAAGGTCAGTTCCACGACGGGGATCTCCCACCTGATAATAACTGCCCCACATATTAAAATCGCCTTGGTGATACGTGGGGGTGGGATTGTTGTTAACCCACTGCCTCGAACCCGTGACAGATGACATGGCATAGTTGGGATTCAAAATAGCTGTGATGTCGGTTGTGATCTGAAACTCGGGGCCATAGAGCCCTTGGGCGGCCATCTCGCCAGGCGGTTGGTAGTCGGGCAGGTAAAAATTAAACACACTTGGGGAGTTCAGTGGTCGCTGGGCGGCGGCATATTCAACGTAGCGGAGTTCGTATTTTCCACTTGCTGCACTGGCTCCAAAAGCCTTCATGAGGTTCGCGATCCGCAGATAGGGTTCGCGTTGTTTGCCATGCGCTTCATCGATAAGATGAACATAATCACGTGCTTCGGGATCCAGCAGAATGGCCTTGATGACCTCGCGCATTTGGTGGGGGTTTGATTTGTTGGCCGTAAAGACAGCCGCCACACGACCGAGGTATTCGGGGCTGGGGTTCGAGGTCACAAATCTTTGAATCAACAATCGCGAAACAAAAGGGCCGCTATTTGGATGGTCCACCAAATTTGTGATCGCATCCTGGATATCCCGCAAGCCACGCTGATTGGGCGGAAGCACCGTTCCATTCAACAACGTCTTTGCCGAGCGATCGTGATAATATTCCGGCGTGGTGATCCACCAGCGATCCTCCCGGTAAACCCAGTTCTCCATGTCCCACATTTCCATGGTCCCTTCATAAGTTCCGTCATCGGTCCAATAAAACCAATCCGCAGTCCTCACATCAGCCGCCGTGCTTCCTCCGCGCCTTTTCAGAGCAAGGCCTGTAAAAACCTTCGAGAAGTTGCGAATATCATCATTGGTGTAAGCAGGAATCGGTCGCCCCTCGCCATCAAGCTGATGGGATCCATTCGGGTTCAATTGCCAAAGGCCAATCGAAAAAAGCTGCATGACCTCGCGCGCGAAATTTTCATCAGGGAAAAGATTCCTTGCAGGGTCCTCTTTCGCATTCCGCAAATGACTTAGATACGCACCCATGCAGGGATGCAGGGTCGTCTCATAAAGTAGGGTTCCATAGTTCCCAAAAGCATTCCGCAAAAGCATGTCATAATAATTGGCCATCGCCACAGGGTAGGACCCGATGGCATCCACCCTGTCGGAAATCACCAAAATTTGACTGAGGGCATAAGCGACTCTTTGACGCAGCGGATCAGCGGTCGTACCGGGTTTCATGGCCTGGTTCCACCACGACACCACATAATCATGCGCCCACGCTCGGCCGTTGGGGTCCGTGGGGTTATCGGCGCGGATTTGCGCATCCAGAGCTTCCATGTCCGGCTGATGCACTCCGATGGGACGGGTGAACTGATCATCGATCCAAGCTTCAAACCCCATGGATTGCACGCGCGCGATTTCAGCGCTGTCAGGACCAAACGAGGCTTGAACCAAAAACCGGGCGGCAGCTTTCGCGGAGGGACGACCATTGGCCGGGCGTTCACGCAAGGTGACCAACCCGCTCTGCACTGCCCCCAAGGAATACCCACTCGAAGGTTGCAGCGTGAGGGTAATCGTTCGGGGACTGGTGATTGTGGATGTCGCGCGAGGGGTGAACAAAACAGGGACTTCCCGCACGCCTGCAGGGATGGTCACTGTGGACCCAACTGGCGAATCATAGTCAACTCCCCTCACCGCCGTACCACCGACCACAATCGGCACCATCAGCTCCCCCAGCCCACCCGTGCGGCGAATCAGAATGACACCCGGATCCGGCCAATCCACATTCGTCTCTGCATCCACCACCACTGCCGAAATAATATTGGTCGCCGATAAGCCAGCCTTGATACGATTATAGTCGGCTGAGCGACCCGAGACGCCCGATGTCGCCAACCATGAATAGCGCCCCGTGGCGGATGTGGTTGGATCAAACGCAACCGCAAGTTCCTCCCAATCCGAGACGCCATCACCGTCGGTGTCCACATCCATGACTCGGACGCGGTAAAAGGCGTTGCCAGGCGCACCAAAGGAGTGCATGGCTTCCTCCATCGCATCGGACCCCGACATCGAACCTACGATTTGCCACGGAATCACACTGTCAGCCAATGAGGGGGAAAATTCCAAATGATAAAGTTTTCCAGATAACGAAGGCCACTGAATGTGAGCCGTATTTCCCGCACCCAAATCGAGGGTCTGATTGGGAAAACTGCTCGCATCTCTGGGATGTGTTCCGGCGATACTCTCCTCTCGATTGGTGAACCCATCTCCATCTTCATCGTCATCTGGGGGCAGACCATACGCCCCGGTTAGCATTTCCCACACATCACTCTGCTGATTCCCATTTTCGTCCAATACCCCAGCCACACATGTGGCGGTCGTCACCAAACCCGCCAGGATCACCATGACAGCAGGGAGGAAGGGGTTGTGGTTCATGGCCAAGGATTCCAAGTTGTCCTCACACGATGCACCCACCTCCACATTGTGCAACATTTTTCTGATTTGTTGCGAAGCGGCTGATTTTGGCACTCAGAGTGGTCAGCTTCAGGACATCCCTGGCCTGAACGTCATCAAAAAAATTCCGAATTAACCGGCAAGCTCCTCGGCTGGGTAGGTCCAGATTTCGCTAAGCGTGGGATGATAATGAGGGATGGCAGCAAACTGGGAGGCGGTGGAGCGAAAGGCCATGGCGACCACCACCTCGTGGATGAGGTCAGAGGCATGGGGTCCGACGACCGCGCCACCAAGGATTTCCCCGGTGTCCGGGTTTGCGAGGAGTTTGACAAAGCCCTGTGTTGCTCCCATGATGAGTGACTTGCCATGATCATTAAAGGGATAGGTTGCGGCTTTGTAGGGAATCGCTTTTTCTTGCGCCTCAATTTCTGAGAGACCCACGACTCCGAGCTGAGGCTCTGTGAACACCGCGTAGAGTTTCAGTCGGTAGTCCATGGTTTCAGAGGCGGTTTCACCGCGAAGAAGCCTTGCCGCATTGCGGGCTGCAAGCTCTCCTTGCTGGATAGCAATATGGACGACTTCATATGGACCGCAACAATCACCGGCAGCAAAAATATTGGGAGCGTCAGATTGTTGCGTTGAGGAAACCTTGATGGCCTTCCGATTGAGAGTGACTGCGGTGTTTCCTAGGCCGAGCGATCCAAGATTGGGGGCCCGCCCCAACCCATTAAACACGGCGGCAGCTCCGGTTTCCACGAGTTGTCCCTGATGCTCAAAATCCACGCGACATCCATCTCCCGCTCGTTCGACGCGCAATAATTTTGTGCCTGTGTAGATTTCCATCCCGCGCTCCCGGAATGCTGATTCCACCGTGTCCGCCAAATCCTCATCAACCCCCGTCAAAAAATGCTGACTGCGTTGGATGATGGATACGCGCACGCCCATGGCGTGCATGTAGTGCGCCATTTCCAGCGACACCGGCCCGGCTCCGAGAACAATCACCGAATGAGGCAATTCCTTCGCATCAAGGATCTCGTCACTGGTGAGCGCACCCGCATCGTCCAACCCCGGAACGTCGGGATGCGAGCCTTTCGATCCCGTCGCAATGAGAAAATACGAGGACGCAATCACAATATGGCCCCCGTCCAACAAATGTACCTCGACCTGACCGCCGTCCACAAATGAGGCCAATCCCCGAAAAAAATCAAATTTTCCGCTTTCGAGTTGTTCCCGACGATAGCAAGCAAACTCCCCAATCAGGGAACGCTTCCTGTCAATGATCGCCGCAACATCTGCTTGGACCGCGTCAATGCGCACCCCAAATTCCTTCCCCTCCCCCGCCGCCAGCATGCGATTGGCGCTCTCAATAAGCGTCTTGCTTGGCATACACCCCCGCAAAATGCAAAGACCGCCCACCTCGCCGCCGCTTTCAATCACGGCAGTCTGCAACCCCAACCCGGCTGCTGTCCTCGCGGCCGCATAACCGGCACTCCCCCCGCCGATCACCACAAAATCGTAGGAGAAATCATTACTCATCGCAGAAAGCAGCTTAATCCGCTGGTTGCCAATTTGCACGAGGAATCATGCACAAATCTTATCCTGGGATTTTTTGCGCAACAGCGACCTGGCTGTGGTCCGTTTGGGACTATTCCCTGCGTCACACATGACATCTTCAAAGGATCTCTTGGTGCGAAATTTTCTACTTTGCTCAGTCCACCGGATCAAGGACACGCATACTCAGCAGCGCAATGTAGTCTTCGAGACTGCCACCGGAGAGACAGCATTCGATGATTTTGCGGCCTTCAGGAAGGAGATCGGGAACCAGAAATTGGCTAATTTCGGTGCGGAAAAAATCGGCGAGAATTTCTGCACCCTGATCGTAAGCTGCGGCTCCGACCTCCGGTTGCTGTTCCACCTCAAAAAACCACTTGCCGATGGTGCGTCCCTCGATTGAGATCGAGCCTGGCGTGAACCCAAGCAGAGGGCAGCGGGAGGCGGTCATGTGCGACTCGCCGAATCGTGCTCCACCCCGTCGGGCGATGTATTCACGCGCGATCCATTGAGGCGCAAAGCCCACCTCCCAAACCCCGATGTGCTGATTCGGAATCAGGAGATAGCGAACTTCCGGAGTGTCAATAATCTGCCTGAGCAGAAGGTTTGCCTGATCCACGCGACGTCCCGTGGCAAAAGGCCAATAGGACCCCACGCCTTCCGATGACATTCCCTCGGTCTGCAGGATGCTGGGATTGGCATGCCCTCTTGGCGCGACAAGTCGCCAGAGCCACGCCAAGGACGGCGGCAGAAGATGGAATAATCCCAAAATTCCGTAGGTCGGATTGTCAGAGGTGCAGGGAGGGGTTCTCACTCCCATGCTGCGGACATCAACGTCCACCGGGCCATTCACAACATCAGGAACGATCCCGCGTGGAATAATAACCCGTGGGTTCGGGCAGGGCTTGCCGGGTTCATCCTCAATGTGCTCCCAGATCAGGCTGGTCGCGTCCGGCTGACCCTGAATATTCAAGAAAAGCAGAGGCTCGGGTGGGTGAATGCAGAGGCGTTCCAGATGAGGGTCCACTCCATAATGAGTGAGGTGATTGCAGCGAACAAACCACGCATCCTCAGCATCCATGAGGCTCAGTTTGCCACGACCTTTTTCCAGCGACGGATGGCAGAGTGCCATGTCATCGGTGACGGGTTGCAACCGGCAGCTTTGTGGCAAGGTGAGATGGCGCTCCTCTCGAGTGGCAAGGTTGCGTCCGATGAGGATAGAACCGTTGGACTGACGGTGCGGCTGCTCAAGCATTTCGCTTTTGCCTCCCCCGCTGGCACCCTCGTGGGAGATGATGATTTTGTTATCATACGGCGTGACAACACGCACCGTCGAACAATGCATGGTGAGCCAATTTTCGCTTTCTCCCAGATTCAAAAGCACACCGTAAATCCCTTTTTTTGCGCTCGGACCGGGATACAAATTATAGCTGAAAAGTTCATGCCCGCCGTTGGTTCGGTTATGCACAACAACCTGCTTCCCATCGAAATCGGTATGACGGAATGGCGGTGCCACGTAGATGATTGCTCGCGGATAAAAGTCCTTCGGCAGTTCATCGGACGGAATAATCCCCTGCAACAAGGAGAGCCCAAACGCAAAAAATCCGGCATTATCCGGGGCGATTACCAACGCATTCACGCCTTTGCCCGGCATACCGGCATGGAAAGGAAAAGCTGCCAGGGGTTGAGTTTTGAGCCAGTCAAATGTCCGCTCTCGCATCTCATCAAAAGAGGAGCCAAAGCGCTGATCGTAGGTCGGTTTGTCAGTGGGCTGCTTATCCCCGATGACCATACAATCCGGATCACGTCGGCGCATGTAAGGTTCAAGATAGTTGGCATTGATCCCGTTGCGAGTGCGGCAGACCACGGCTTCAACCACGCGGCCCATGCCCGGAGTTTCATAGGCCACTTCGTGCCAGCCATTCACGGCATCCCGAACCGCTAGTTCCGCCAGCTCAGTGCTTGAATTGGCGATTGTGACGGATGGGGCCTCTTCAAAGATGGCGCGGGCCTCGGGCGGAATTTCGAATGGAATAGCTGGTCTCATGAAAAATTTATTGTGTCAGGAAAATTCGTGGGAGACTACGCAATGCACGATAAATTCTGCGCATCTCTTAATATCAGAGCGCCCGAGGATCGACAAGGTGAAGGTCAGCATTTTACACCGAAAGGTTCCCTACCCACCAAAAGGTGCCCGGTTTTCAGATTCTGGGTTGCCGGGTAGTTTTGGCACGTCACGTTGGATGAACCATCATGACATAAATCCACCCTTCAAGCTGAGAGCCTAGTTTTCGGGGCCAAGTGCGGCAATCTTGCAGGCGCGGTTAATGGCTTTGCCGATCAGGCGGGCCTCCACGGGACTCATTTCGCGGGCATCCAGCACATCCAGCGAAAGAATGCCAGTGCGTGCACTGGTTCGAATCACAACCCGCGGTGCATTCTCCGCCGCTCCGAAAGGCAGGATACTGACTGATTCGTCTCCATCTTCCGGGTCGAGTTCCTTTTTGATCCATGGCAATTTTTCTTCGTTGGCTTGGATGGCGGCGAGATGTTCGTCCAAGGATTTTTCCGCTCCGCTGACGCAGTTGCGGCAGAGCAACTGCATGCTTTTCAGGGGATTCGAGCCCCGGCGCAGGAAGCTGGTGCGGATTTCGCCGTTTTTGATGAAGATGCGGATTTCGTAGCTGCCCTTGGCGGTTTTACCGCGAATCGCATAGGCATTGGCTACAAGGATTTTGAAGGTCGGGATCTGCTCGCGAAGCTTGATGGCCAGAGGTCGAAGAGTGAGGTCAGTGTCAGCAGGAGTTATCATTCTTTAGGGGTGCTGGAGAGTCAATGACTAACAGCCAAGTTGATTGACTCGTAACAGACGTCCATGAATATCGGTAGAAAAATCGAGAGGCCGGGTGTGAGTAAAAGGGGGTGAGGCAGGGGGAACGGGCGTCTCGCCCCGTTTGAAATGTGATCGATCCCGCATAGCCAGTTACCACACGGTCGAGACGACCATGCCCCCTGACTCCATGGCGACCTCACCCACTTTTAATCACACCCGGACGAACCAATCAACCGTTCTTGCCGGAAGTGCGGGCACGCGATAGAAAAGCGCCGTGCTGTCTTTTTCGACATGTTGGAATTCCTCGCGTCATTCGTCCGGACAGGCGTTGGCGGAAGAGATTTGTGGTCTGGGTTTTCGGCGGATTGAACTTGGCCATGGCCTTCGGGCACCGATGGTTGCGGAGTTGCTGGCGGCCAAGGACCGGGTGGGGTTTGAAGTTTCCAGCGTGCACTGTTTCTGCCCCCTGCCCCCCGAGGTGATTATGGACAATCCCGATTGTTACGAATTCACATCACACCGACCTGAGGATCGCCGACGGGCCACACGATTAGCGATTCAGACCATTGACATGGCCGAGCGTTTTGGGGCGTCCACGGTGGTGGTTCATGCCGGTCGGGTTCGTACCCTTCGTGATTCTGAAAACCTGCGTCGCCTTGCCGCGAAGGGCAACCTGTTTGACAAAGAATACTCCCGAGCAAAGCTCGAAGCGGTTAAGCGACGGGAGGCCGTGAGTGAGACGTATCTGCAACGCTCACTGGATTGTTTGGCAGAAGTTGCCGATCATGCCGCAAAAATGGGGGTGACTCTCGGCATCGAGAACCGCGAGGATTACGAAGCTGTCCCCTCGGAACGCGAAATCGAAAACCTCCTCCATCGCCTCGAGGCCTCGAATGTGGGGTATTGGCACGACTTTGGGCATGCCCAGATCAAACACAACCTCGGCCTGATCTCCCATGAACAGTGGCTTGATCGCATCGGCAGCCGCGCGATTGGATGTCATGTTCATGACGTCAAATGGCCGTTTTCCGACCACCAAGCCCCCTTCACTGGCGAAATTCCTTTTGAAAAACTTGTGCCAAAGATTTGCAAAACCGCGGAATTCGTCTTTGAAATGAGCCCCCGCGTTTCCAGAGAGGCCATCCTCGCTGCCAAGGAACGCTGGCAGACCCTTTTTAATTCATGAAAAAAATTCTTCTTCCAGCCCTCCAAGCCTCAGTCACCATCCTTCTTCTGTGGTGGATTTTCAGGAACCCTGAGAACAACCGGGAAATGTTGGCTGCGCTTCAAAACTCTTTCACGCAAGGAGCGTGGTATTGGCTTTTCCCCGGAATCGCGGCAGTGGGTGTGGCTTCGGTGCTCCAAACCGAACGTTGGCGCTGGCTCCTTGCCGCGCAGGGAATCAACATGGGTTGGTGGCGGACATTCCGGGTCTATATGGTCGGGCTGTTTTTTAACCTCTTTCTTCTAGGGGCAACGGGCGGAGACGTTGTCAAAATTTATTACGCCATGCGGGAAACTTCCTCGAAAAAAAGTGCCGCGTTTTTGAGCGTGCTTGTGGATCGTATGATGGGGCTCGTCGGTTTGATCGCTGTGACCGTCGTGGTGGTGGCCCTGCGCTGGCAGGAACTCACGGCCCACGCCGTCACCCGTGGCCTCCTCGGTGTGTTGGCTGCCGTCATGGGCGGCATGCTTTCTCTTATCATCTTTGGATTTTTGGTGGACCGATTTGACCTCTCCTCCAAGCTCCCCAAATGGCTCCCCCTTCATGGAAAAATTGTGGAGTTTGCCTCGGCGTTTTCCGTGTATGCGCGGGACGGGAAAACGCTAGCCGCCACCTTTGTTCTTTCGGTGGTGTGTCACATCTTCAACTTCCTCGCCTTCTTTTTTGCCGCCAGGGCTCTGGGGGTTTTTCCGGGTTTTTCCGGCATGCTGGATGTTTTTTCGGTCATGCCTATCATCATGGTCATCGCCGCACTACCCATCAGCCTCTCTGGCATGGGTGTGCGGGAAGGCCTATTTGAAAAAATGTTTTCCGTCATGTTTGGCACCTCAAAGGCGATCTCCGTGCCGATCTCGTTGCTCGGTTTTTTTATGGTGGTCTTTTGGGGGATCATTGGTGGCATCATCTATTTTCTATACCGCCCCTCGGGAGGAATCCACCTGTCGGATATTCAGGATGAAGTCCAGGCGGTCGAAGACCAAATCGAAGACAGCCGGTGAAAACCCCCGTCCGGCCACGCGTGATCGCAAACTTTGCCCTCACAGCCGACGGAAAGGTTTCCACACGCAGCCACTCGCCCACAACGTTCACAAGCCCGGAGGATAAAAATCGTCTCCGCAAAATCCGGGCCTTGGGGGACGGTCTGCTTGCGGGTGCAGGAACCGTGGCCTCGGATTCCATGTCCATGGGTCTCACCGACCGCGACCTACAAATCCGACGAATACGTAGAGGTCAAAGCGCTGAGCCACTACGTATCATCGTTTCCAATTCCGGCTTGATAGATCTTAAGCTGAATGTGTTTCGGAACGACCGAACACCCTTGGTCATTTTCTCCACAACCGCGATGCCAACCTCCAAGCGCTCCAGCTTTCCTGGCTTCTGCGACGTGTGGCTCTTCGAATCAGAATCCGTTCCCCTTCAATCCGTCCTTAAAATTTTGCTTAAGGACTACCAACTGACATCAATCGTTTGCGAGGGGGGACCTCGGTTATTTAGGTCCCTCGTTGCGATCAAAGCGGTTGACGAATTGTATGTAACGTTCTGTCCCAGACTCTTTGGAGGTCACCGCGCACCAACGCTCACCGGCTTGTCAAGCCTTTTGCTACCAATCTCCATGGCGTTCCGACGGGTGAGTTCAAAAATTATTGGCAGTGAATTCCACACACATTTCGTTGCACAAAATCAAAAAGTCGGATACAAAATCTGAAAAATGTTCGTAGTGATGATATTGACAACCAAGCAAATATTTGTGAATAACTGTCAATTCATCAAAGATTTACCCCAGCTGCCTTAACTAAACATACCATGCCAGAGCCCAAAAAGGAAACCGTCAGGATCGTTCTCCCTCCACGTAGAGACGGTCAGCCCCTCGGAGGTACTCCCCGTGAAACCGCGATGATCAACCTTCCGCCGCGTCCGGTTCCGAAGGCTGCAGCTCCGGTGACACCTCCGCCTCCTGCCACAGTTTCAGCGCCTGCGGCTCCTGTGGTTCCCAAGCCCATTCAAGCAGCGGTCCCAGCACCTGCCAGTGCGCCCCAGCCAATTTCGCCGACCCGGCCACCGACCACATCCATTCCTCCAATTTCGACCAGCCCTGTTCGCCCGCCAATGCCGCCAGCCCCGAGTGTTCCAAAATCTGTGGCCCCTCCAACACCGGCCTCCGTCGCGCCAGTCCTTCCAAAGGCCCCAGCACCAGCCGCTCCCGTGTCGAGCGCACCGCCAAGTCCCGGATCATCAGCTCCGAAGCCACCCGTGCCACCGGCACCTCCTTCAGGCGTCACACCTCCAAGTCCACCTTCGCCACCCAGCATGCCAAAGCCACCGATTGCCCCGGCTTCTGGTGCTCCAAAACCTCCAACGCCGCCATCGGCTGCCACTCCTCCTCAGCCACCCAAGCCACCAGGCTCGGCAGCTCCTGGAGTGCCACCCAAACCGCCGGGCGCTGCGGCCCCAGCTGTTGCACCGATCGCTCCCAAGCCTCCTATTCCTGCGAGCACCCCGGCCATTGCGCCAGCTCCCATGTCAGCGGCGAGCAAAAAGGAAACGGCCAAAGTATCACCCATTCCTTCTGGATCCAAAGCCCCGCTGCCTCAGGCAACGGTTCAGCTGCAAAAACGTCCGGAACCACCCCAATCAGGTTCAAAATCAGTGAGCGCATCAGCAATCAGCGTGGCACCAACCCCCGCACCCTCCTCCGATGGAGAAATCAGTCCCGTCATCGGCGC